>CAYPMT010000101.1:4742-8340 GCA_964411875.1 uncultured Kangiellaceae bacterium | reverse complement strand
TCATCTTTAAACTGATACATAAGCTCAGTGTTTTCTAATAGCTTATCAAGCGCTTGTTTTAAAGAAGATTCCCCATAAACAGCTGAAGACTGCTTATCTTTAACCAATTGTGTCGAAAAAACAATTTCCACATCAGCCTCTTCTGCCAACTGAAGTAAAGCTTGATCAGCTGGCTGAGATGGAATATCTAAATCAAAAACTTTTGCCTGTGCAGACTTAGCCCCCATGACAACCACTAACATAAAAGCCACTTTTTTTAAGAAATAGAGTTTCCTCTTTTTCATTTTTAATACCCCCTATTTTATTGTAAATATATGGCTTACCAAACTATCAGACTAATTTTGATAACGTTTTTTTAGTTAATTTATTATCAAAAATTTTCTGACACAATGACATGCCTATCAGAATAATTTATCACAGTTATTGGAAGTGCCACATCCAATGCACCCAATACTTTATCCGTATTATTAAAACGGAACGTCCCACTCACAGGAATTTCCATTATTGTTTCATCTTCAACTAATACTTTTCGATAGGAATAACGGTTCAGTTCTGAAATAACTCGTGATAACGGCTCACTATCAAAACGAATTAAACCATCGCGCCAACCTGTTAGTTTTTCAACATCAACTTTACTGACTAAAACAGGCTGTTTTTTCAGTCTTATATCTAAATTAACTGCATCACCAGCTTTAAGAAATATTTTATTTTCAGAATTTTTTAAACTATTTAGCTCATTTTTATTCTGATTTAAATTAGTTACAACATTAATGGCTGACTCAACAGAAACTTCACCTTTAACAACAGCAATTTTAACACCCAATCCAGAACGGTAAACATTAAACTGAGTACCTAAAACAGTGATTTCATGTGTTGCTAAATCAATAACCATTGGCCGACTAGGATCTTTTGCAACATCAAAAAAGGCTTCTCCAGATACCAGTTTTAATCGTCGTTGATTATCACTAAAATCTGCCTCTAGAACAGTATCAGTATTCAATGTAACCTTACTGCCATCGGGAAAGTTAATTGTTTTTTGCTGTCCAATTGAAGTTTGGTAGCTTTTAACAGGCTTTATTTCATTATTATTTATTACAAATATTGACGCAAAAAACATCAAAAAAAAGCTCGCAACAGCCATTATTAACTTACGTCTACCCAATATTTTTTTACGACTTGCTAGCTCATCTTGAATAAGTGGGTACTCATGTAAATCATCCCAGATTTTTAACACTCGCTGATACTCATAGGCATTACGCTCATCTTCTGCAACCCAACGCTCTAACGACTGCTGTTCTTGCTCAGACATATCACCTGAATGAAGCTGAGCAACATAATCTGCAGCAATTTCAGTGGCATCATTCATTACTCATCTCCATCAAGATCAATCTTTTTTCTTAACTCAACCAAAGCTTTAGCAATATATTTTTTTACCGTACTTGAGGAAATGTTCATCTTTTCACCAATTTCACGATAACCAACATTATAAAAGCGGCTCAGCTTAAACGCTTCTCGGCATTTAACCGGAAGGCTATTTAAAACTTTATCGGCTTGAATGAGTTTTTGACGCATAATCATTTGTTGTTCGGGTGTTTTTTTATCTGTTACCCCGTCGGTTTCTAGGAGTATCCTTTTATGTGCCTTTTCACGAACTTGATGTCGCCTCTGAGTATCCCGAATAAGGTTTGAAGCAATAACAATGAGATAGGCTCTAACTTTTTCCGAGCTAAGGGATAGGCTCTTTTGTAAGTCTTTTTGTTCAACTAACCTCAGTAATATTTCTTGCATTAAGTCATCTTTGTCTGGATGTCCTGCCAAGCGAGCACTTAAGAAACGTTGTAAATCAAAACCATGTTCTCGTAAAACAAATAAAATGAGCTCTTCTGAAGTAGCAGACTTACTACTTTTAAGTCTATCTGAAAAATAGTAAACATTGTCTTTAAGTTTTTTGCTCATATTAATAAAACGTCTTAAAAGTAAAAATGGACCATTTTATTTTTCAACAATAGCGTTTTATAGGTCAAAACCCAGCCCAACACTATGTAGAAAGGAAGCCACTCCCCATAATTAGAATAGTACATTAGTTGATAAACTGCCTAGATAGCCCTTATTACTCTTTAAAAATAGCTCATATAGATAAAAATAAAATTAAGAAAACAACATTTGTTATACTTTTAGACTATTTTATATGTGTTTTTATAACGTAAGGCAATAATAAATGTTGTAAACTAATATTCTCAAAAAGCTTTATTTTTTCAGTCAACATTGAGGAGTTTTTAAGCTATTTCGTTAAAGACCATTTAAGAAGCTTTACATCAGTATGCAAGCCTGGAGAGAGAAACTTATAAAAAAATAATGAAAACTATATAACTTTATTTTAATTAAACTCTTTTATAGCTTATTTATAATTAAGCTACATAAAACTACTTTCCAGAGATTTTTTATTTCACTATCCTAAGCCCCTTAAAAAGAGCCTCTAACATTTAATAAAACTTGAGGGCCAGCTTCTTCTACATCTCGGTAATTATAAAAGGCTTGCCCTCCAACCTCATCAATACGCGTCTCTCTCTGAGTAGTTATCGTGCGGGCATCGGTTATATTTTCAACAGATAGACGAACTAAAAGTTCGTCACTAAAACGCCTTTCAATAAAAATATCAACGGAAGGGTCACGGTCAATTTTATTTTCAAATATTGTCGTTTGATCTCGTAACCTTGGATTTACGTCTGATGTTGTTCCATATAAAAACCCACCTATAAAATCAGTATCCGTACTTCTATAACTATAACTAACACCATAGCCCCATAAACCAATTTGATGATCAAGCGAAAAGTTCAGCGAGGTTGTATCAAGCACAGGCAGACCTAATGCACTATAGTCTTGACCAAAATCTGTTTCAACATAAGAAACATTAGATGAAATATTTAGACCCTCAATAAAATGTAGCGGCATATTAATATCAAACTCAATGCCTTGACGATTTCGAGTAATATTACTATTGATATATCCGTTAATAATCTGTATTTGATTAGGTCTTGCACTGGAACCTAGCTGCTCTCTTAGACTATTATTATCAATAAACCTTTGCACATCTAAATTTCCTCTAGCAAACGCTCTTTGGTAAATAATATTACTTTCTTTACTTGAATACATAGCAAACCCTAAAACACCAAGGCCATCATAAAAGTGGTAGTCGTAAGACAAATTAATGGTATCAACAATACCAGCTTCTAAACCTGGATTGCCTAAAGTAAATTCATTTCTGCCAAAATCATAATTATAAAATAAGTCAAAAGACGAGGTTTCATTAAGATCGGGAATATCCGCACTTCGCACCCACGATAAACGCATCACTTGCTCTTCACTGAAATTCCATTTTAAATGTGCAGAAGGGGTATTAATAGAAAAGCTACCATTAACAAGGTTACCAATGATACCAAAGTTATTCGCATCAAAATGTTGGGACAGACCAATAACATCACTATCTCGACGTTCATAACGATTACCTAAATTAATTGACAAAGACTCTGTTAAATTAGCTATGTATTCTAAATATAAAGTTAACTCATCAGACTCCTCGAGGAGCTGATTAGCTGTA
>CAYPMT010000101.1:0-4642 GCA_964411875.1 uncultured Kangiellaceae bacterium | reverse complement strand
TGAATAAATTGCCAATTAACTTGAGAATAAACCCCAACATTTTTACGACTAGTCTCAGAGCTATCATCAGGTATAAAAGGTAAGCCAGCAAGCTCAAGCGAACCAACATTTCTATTCAACGTTTCATCACTCAACAAACGAACTAACTCTGAACCAGAAGACTCTGAGTTTAAATAGTACAAACCGGCTGTAAGCTCATTAACATCAGCAAAAGAATGATTATAATCTAAAAAAATTCCCGACTTTGAAACCTCTGACTCATTAGCCCACTGCCAAACACCACTAGGCGGTGAAGAAATCCCAACTGTTTCGACTATATCTCTAAAATTACTACCTGCATTATCTGAATTTATATAATAACCTTTTAGACTTATTTGAGAAGCATCGTCAAAAGTGTAAGTCACAGAACTATTAAAAGCCGATTGTTTTTTCCCATTATGAATATTAGATTGAATTGTACGATCTGCTCTAAAATCATCGCTAGTATCATCAATAAGCTGCTCTACACCTGAAGTTAAAGTTTTTTGATCCGAATAAGTAGCATTAATTAAATACTTAAGGCTTTCTGATAAATCACCAAATCGAGTCAAAGATAAATCAAAACCGGGTTCACCATCACTTGTTCTGTACCCAACGCGATAAGTGCTATGTTCACCTTGAGGGATTGAACTAGCGTCTTTTAAGACAATGTTAAGCGTGAGCCCAATTCCTTCATTGTCAATAGAAGCTGTTGCTGCACGAATCACTTGAATTTCTTTAATAATATCAACTGGGAAATTCGTCAAAGACAAAGCATTACTAAGAGTGATACCAGGTATTTTGCGACCATTAATAAGGATTTGTCCACCATTACTAAAACCTCGAAAACTAACCCCTCTAGGCTCAGTAACTTCATTATAGGTATCAAATTGAATGAGAGACTCAACAGTAATTCCCGGTATCCGTTTCAGCATATCCTGTAAATTAGATGGTTCAAAACGCTGAAAAAACTCAACATCATAAGATAAAGTTGGCTCAATAGTATTAACCCTATTGCGGATAACGACAGGCTTTCCTATAACTGTTACAAACTGCTCATCGAACTCAACTTGTTCTTCTTCAATTTGCTCACTATCCAAACTATTTGCGTATACAAAAATAGTATTTATTGAAATTATTATTATAAAAATAGCTCTTCTTAACGAACAAAGAATACTTTCCACCTTGACTCCCCCTTCCCTTAAACCCATATTAATAAAAATAACTATGCTAACGTACTATTATTAATTTCTAAATAATTTTATGCGTAAATATTGTCTACTGAAATCATATTACTAACTAAAAAAATCAAATAATCGAAACCAATCAATCTAAAGTAAAAAAGCCACATTGAACAAGATTGGATTAAACAACCTTAAACAATGTGGCTTAATAAAGACCCCGTGTTAAAGAAAGGTGATTAAGCTTCTTCGCTACTTAAGTCTGTTGAGTTAAGTGCGTCGCTTAACGCTTTTTCAGCTTCTTCTGCAGACACAGTTTCTTCAACATCAACCTCAAGCTCACCAGCTAAACGCTTGCGTCGCTCTTCGTGATAAGTTAAACCCGTTCCAGCAGGGATCAATCGGCCAACAATAACGTTTTCTTTCAAACCGCCAAGCTGATCTTTTTTACCACTAACCGCTGCTTCGGTAAGAACTCGCGTAGTTTCTTGGAAAGATGCCGCTGAAACAAATGACTCAGTCGCAAGCGATGCTTTGGTAATCCCCATAAGAACACGCTCAAACTTAACCGGCTGTTTGTCTTCAGCAATCAGCTTATCGTTAATATCAAGAACTCGCACATACTCCATCTGTTCACCTTTTAACAACAGACTATCACCTGGGTTAGAAATAATAACCTTGCGTAGCATTTGGCGAACAATAACTTCGATATGTTTGTCGTTAATTTTTACACCTTGTAAGCGATAAACGTCTTGTACTTCATTGATAATATAATTAGCTAATGAGCTAACACCTTTTAAGCGCAAAATATCATGTGGGTTATCTGCACCATCAGAAACAACCTCACCTTTTTCAACCTTCTCACCTTCGAAAACATTGAAGTGACGCCATTTATGAATAAGTTCTTCATAATGATCACCTTCTTGAGGGGTAATCACTAAACGACGTTTGCCTTTAGTTTCTTTACCAAAGCTTACCGTACCAGAAATTTCAGCTAAGATAGCAGGCTCTTTCGGTTTACGTGCTTCAAACAAGTCAGCCACTCGAGGTAGACCACCAGTAATATCACCTGTTTTAGAACCTTCTTGCGGGATACGTGCGATAGCCGTACCAACACCAACTTCTGAGCCATCTTCAATACTAACAATTGCATTAACCGGTAGAACATATTGTGCTGGCATTTTAGTACCAGGGATCATTAGTTCTTTACCTTTCTTGTCAAATAACTTAATCATTGGACGCATTTCGTTAGCTTTTGTACCGCTACGCTTTGATTCCGTAATAACCAAAGAGCTCAAACCAGTTAGCTCATCAGTTTGACGAGTCATATTGACCCCTTCGGTTACATCAACCAATTTAATTTTACCGGCAATTTCAGTAATAATTGGATGCGTATGTGGGTCCCAGTTAGCAACAATATCGCCACCATTAACGGCATGACCATCATTATGCTCAAGTACAGAACCGTAAGGCACTTTATAGCGCTCTCTTTCACGACCAAATTCATCTAATAAGGTTAAGTCAGTCGAACGAGAAACAATGACTAATTTTTTATCATCACGCGTTACATATTTAGCATTGTGTAACTTTAATGTACCATCATTCTTGAGCTGAACATTGTTATTAGCGCTTTGTCTTGACGCTGCACCACCAATATGGAAAGTCCGCATGGTCAACTGAGTACCTGGCTCACCAATAGACTGTGCTGCAATAACTCCAACCGACTCACCAATATTAATACGATGCCCTCGAGCTAAGTCACGACCATAACATTGTGAACACACACCATAACGGGTATCACAAGTAATAACGGATCGAACAACCACTTGGTCAACACTATTAGCTTCTAAAATTTCTACCCACTCTTCATCTAATAAAGTGCCTGCTTCACAAATCACTTCATCAGTGCCTGGCTTATAAATATGCTCAGCATTAACTCGACCAAGTACTCGTTCTCTTAGAGGCTCAACAACATCACCACCTTCAATTAAAGGTGTAATGATCAATCCTCTTTCTGTACCACAGTCTTCTTCTGTAATAACCAAGTCTTGAGCAACATCAACTAAACGACGTGTTAAGTAACCAGAGTTAGCTGTTTTTAATGCTGTATCGGCCAAACCTTTACGTGCACCATGCGTCGAAATAAAGTATTCAAGAACCGTTAAACCTTCACGGAAATTCGCTTTAATTGGACTTTCAATAATCGAGCCATCCGGTTTTGCCATCAGACCACGCATACCAGCTAATTGTCTGATCTGTGCCGCACTACCACGAGCACCTGAGTCAGCCATCATATAAATTGAGTTAAATGACTGTTGCTTAACAGTTTCGCCTTCAGCATCAACAACGTCTTCAAAACTTAAGTTGTCCATCATCGCTTTTGCAACCTGCTCATTGGTATGCGACCAAATATCAACAACTTTATTATATCGCTCACCATGAGTAACTAAACCTGAAGCAAACTGCTCTTCAATTTCACGAACTTCTTGTTCTGCTGAATCGATAATAGTTTTCTTCTCATCAGGAATAACCATATCATCAATACCAACTGATGCACCTGAAAGCGTTGCATAATGAAAACCGGCATACATTAATTGATCAGCAAAAATAACGGTTTCTTTCAAACCTAAACGACGGTAAGCCTGATTAATCAAATTCGAAATAGCTTTTTTCGTCATCTTTTGATTAACTATTTCAAATGGTAAGCCATTAGGTACGATTTCAAATAATAAAGAACGACCAATAGTCGTATCAACTAATTTAGTTGTATCGGTTTGATTGCCGTCTTCATCAATCGCTGTTTCAGTTAAACGAACTTTAACTTTAGCATGTAATGCCGCGTTGCCATTCCGGTAAGCACGTAAAGCTTCAGCCGTATCAGAAAAGACCATGCTTTCACCCAAATCATTAATCTTTTCACGCGTTAGGTAATATAAACCTAATACAACATCTTGGGTTGGTACAATAATCGGTTCACCATTAGCTGGCGAAAGTACATTATTAGTCGCCATCATTAACGATCTGGCTTCTAATTGCGCCTCTATAGTTAAAGGAACATGCACCGCCATTTGGTCACCATCGAAGTCAGCGTTATAAGCAACGCAAACTAAAGGATGTAACTGAATAGCTTTACCTTCAATCAATACAGGTTCGAAAGCTTGAATACCTAATCTATGCAGCGTTGGCGCACGATTTAATAATACTGGATGCTCACGAATCACTTCTTCAAGAATATCCCAAACGACTGGCTCTTCACGCTCAACCATTTTCTTCGCAGCTTTAATTGTTGTCGCTAAACCGCGTAGTTCCAGCTTGCCAAAAATAAACGGTTTAAATAATTCCAACGCCATTTTTTTGGGTAAACCACATTGATGCAATCTTAAGGTCGGACCAACAACAATCACCGAACGACCAGAGTAATCAACACGTTTACCCAATAAGTT
>CAYPMT010000100.1:0-8685 GCA_964411875.1 uncultured Kangiellaceae bacterium | reverse complement strand
ACTACACATGCTTCAAGTCACGCATCTTAACACCAAATAAAGCTAATGCTAATGCATAAATGCCAACTGCTCCTAAAACAAGTATGAGCATTTGTTTCGCTCGATCAATAGCTCCCCAAGCCTGCCAAACTTCAACTGCCGGCATAAAGGTCAAAATAAAAGCGACCAACACCAAGTTGGCTAAGAATAATTTTATCAACCAAGCTTTCCATCTTGAATCAAGCCTGAAACCACTTTTTTTATAAAGCATAACAAATAATAAGCTGGCATTAACAATGGCTGATATTGCTGTAGCCAACGCTAATCCCACATGAGCTAGAGGATAAAATAAAATCAAATTAAAAATCATATTGACGACCATTGCAACAATACCTGCTTTAACCGGTGTTTTAGTATCTTGTCGGGAAAAAAAGCCCGTTGCTAAAATCTTAATTAACATAAAACCTAACAAACCTATAATGTAAGCTTTTAAACTGTATGATGTAAAAGTAGCTGATTGTTGAGTAAACTCTCCGTGCTGAAAAACAGTCAAAATAATTGGCTCAGCCATCATAAACAATCCAATTGTCGCAGGAATACCTATCATAAAAACAAGCCGTAATCCCCAGTTTAATGTTCCATTAAATGATTCAGAGTCTTTGATTACATGCTGTTTTGAAAGTGAGGGAAGAATAACCGTGGCAATAGCAATAGCAAATATGCCTAATGGAAATTCTAGCATACGATCGGAATAATAGAGCCAAGTAATACTGCCATCTTTTTCTAAAAAAGAAGCAATAATGGTATCAAGTAATAAATTAATTTGTGCAACAGAAACACCAAACAGTGCAGGCCCCATGAGTGTTAATATTTTTCGTACACCTGGCGACCGCCAACCCCAACGTGGTTTTACTAATAAACCTTCTCTCCACAAAAAGGGCAATTGAAAAAATAGTTGTAGCACACCTGCAGAAAAAATTCCCCAAGCCAACATCATTGCTATTTTATCCGGTGCTGCTGTAGAAAACATAATAGCCGCAGCAATCATACAGACATTCAATAACACTGGCGTAAAAGCCGGTACTGCAAAACGCCCTATACTATTTAAAATAGAACCACAAAAGGCCGTTAACGAAATAAATAAAATATAAGGAAAAGTAATCTTTAATAACAGAGAAGCTAATTCGTACTCATTAGGCTTTCCCACAAAACCAGGACCAAATAGCATCACTAAAATAGGTGAGCCAATAACACCTAACAACACTACAAAAAATAAAATAACACTGAGAGTACCGGCTGTGTCGGCAATAAGCTTTTTAACAACTTGAATATCTTGATTAGTTTGATACTCCGACAAAACTGGGATAAATGCCTGAGAAAATGCCCCTTCAGCAAACAAGCGGCGTAAAAAATTAGGGATTTTCTGTGCAACCAAAAAAACATCTGTCACCCAAGAAGCACCTAATAGGTTTGCCATCACAATATCTCTGACAACACCCAAGATGCGAGAAAGCAGTGTCATTAAACTAACAATAATACCGGATTTTAATAACTGCTTGGCCATTCGTTGGTTTGCTCTACACTCTTTTGTCTAATAAAAGGGAATATTCATATTTTTTTAGCTCTGGATTTATAACCTAGTTCCCTTTGAAAAACAATTACTTATTTTTTACTTGAGAATTTGTTCTAAAAGCTAATCAAGCCTTGTATCAGTATTAACTAACTTTAACTCAGTGATAAATAGTGGCTAAAACTAAACTAGTCTAGTGTCATTTCTTTGCTACACTTAAACTAAGTCGCTGGCGATCATAAGTATTTTTAAACTCTGACTATTTTATAGTTGTTTTTCTAATCATAAGATTGACAATTAATAAGGATCTGTCATTATGCCGCGCGAAACTAGATGATGAGATAGATGCTCCCAATGAGTGACCTAGATTTTAGCCGATTAATTTTAAAAGGTGTTACGCCTGATGGCGGTAAGTTTCGCCCAAGCGACTGGGCTGAACGGCTTTGCGGCAATCTATGTACTTTTCGTAATCGTCGCATGTACTACTCTCCTCTCCTCAGACCTGCGGTTATTGAAGGCATCAAATGTGTGATTATTGATATTAAGCTGACACAAGAACACCTTAAGATTTTTGAAGATGTAATGCATTTTGCCGAAAAAAACCAGTTACAGGTAGAAAAAGAGCAATAAACTTCTCAAAAAAACAATTTTTTAAAAAATCACTTAACTTTTACCCTCATTTAACGCTATATTAGGCTTATTGCTTGATATAGAGGATAATCCATGAAAATCAAAGTCTTAGCTCTTTTTAATATCAGTTTATTGTTTTTTGCTCTGAGCCTTTCAGCAGCAAGCTATATGTACAAGTGGGTTGATGCTAATGGTGAAGTTCAATATACCGAGCGTCCACCAGCTGATGGTGTTTCTTATGAGCGCATTCGAATGGCAGATAAAGGCAAAGATAAAAGTACGCCTATCCCTGTTGTTGAGAATCCATTAAATAAAACAGAGCAAACACCTCAAGACAAGCAAGCTGACGAGTCAAGTAAAAACTATAATGACTGGCGTGCAGAAAATTGCAAAGTTGCTAAACAAAATTTAGATGTCTTACAAGCTGGTGGCCGAATATCATCAGGAGATGGTGAGAATGGTTTCTTAAGTGACGAAGAAATAAAAACAAAAATTGAAGAAATGCAGACAAAAGTAGAAAAATATTGTGGTGAAGCGGAATAACTAGCTATTCTTAACCCAAGTCACTAATTCATTCAATTCAAAAGGCCAGGCAAGCTCCTGGCCTTTTTGGTTTTTCAATACTGGTATTCTAACGCCATATTCTGCAACTAACTTTTCATCATCAATAATATCAATACTTTCTACATTATCCATAGCAAAAGTTTCTGCGCCCAATAAATCAGATTGATGAGTAACAACATAGCTTAACATCCCATAGGCTTCTTCACATAAATGGCAGCCCACAGTTGTATAGAATTGAATTTTTTTCATCATATTAACTCAGTCTACTTTTTTACAATCAACCAACAACGATGTAAGTTATGACGATTAAAATCAGGCGATTGCGTCAATGACGAAATTTCTTTGACGCTAACATTATCATCTGAACTAAATTCCATTTTGAATTTTTGGAAGTTATTTGAAAAAATCAACTCGCCGTCTTTAGTTAAAAGTTTTAAACACTGTTCAATTAACCAAGGATGATCTTTTTGTATATCTAAATCTTTATCCATTTTCTTCGAGTTCGAAAAAGTTGGTGGGTCTAAAAAAATCAGATCGAATTGACGCTTCTCTGCCTGTGCTTTTTCAAACCATTGAAAACAATCTTCTCGAATAAATTCATGCTGATTTAAATCAATTTGATTGAGAGAGAAATTTCGCTTGGCCCAATCGAGGTAAGTACGAGACATATCTAAATTACAACTACTTACAGCGCCAGCAGTTGCTGCATAAACAGAAATGCTCGCCGTATAACAAAACAAGTTTAATAAACGTTTGCCTGCTGCTTTCTCGGCAATGAATGCACGAACTTTACGATGATCAAGAAATAAACCTGTGTCGAGATAATCCTGCAAGTTAACCCAAAACTGTCGTTCGTTTTCATTGACGCTAAAATAATGATCTTTTTCAACAGACTCTGCTGCCTGATATTGCCAATCACCTTTCTGTTGCTGTCTTTGCTTAGTGAAAATCTGATTACGTGGTATTTGATAGATACCCGCAGCAACTCGTTCAATTTCTTTGAGACGACGCTTAGCGGATTGCGGGTCAATTGATTTAGGCGCTTTATACTCTTGAATATGTAAACGAGTTTGCCCATTAGAAGAATCATGGTAAACATCAATCGCTGCATTATAATCAGGCAAATCAGCATCATAAATTCGGTAACAGCTCACCGACTCTTTATTCAGAAAACGCTTTAATTTACCTCGATTTTTTTCAATACGATTATTCAACTGAATCGCTTGAGGCGAAAGCTTGTCTTTGTAGTTTTCTTCGACTTGATCAAGAGCAATTGTTTCAATAAAGTTTTGTTTTTCAAGTTTAAGATTTAACAACTCACAAGCTAAACTGCCATTATTAAATTTATAAATTTTATTCGCTCTGATACCTAATCCATGACCAAACTCTTTATCCGGAGAAAGAATAGAAGCCAACCAGCCCTGAAAATGATTTTTTAATAACTCACCTAAATCCTGATAGAGTTTTTTAATCACTGCTTTTTCACCCATGCGCTCACTATAAGGTGGGTTGGTAATAACAAGCCCTCTCTCTGCTGAACTGATTTCAGGCAACTCAAACTGTATCACTTGATCCAGGCCACCAATATGTATTTTGATATGCTCCTCTAGTCCCGCCAAAGCCAAATTCATTTGTGCGCTTCGAACCACTCTGGGGTTAATATCATTGCCAATAAATTGAATGTTATTCAACTCATTACTCGAATTAACCAAAGCCTGCTCTTTACGTTGCTTAGCATCGCTTAAAACCTTTTCCCATAAGTCCGGCTTAAATTGCTGCCAGGCAAATACACTTAATTCATCCCGAATAAGTCCCGGTGCAATATCAAAATGCATCATAGCGGCTTCAATCAAAAAAGTACCTGAGCCACACATAGGATCAAACAAACAATCTATCTCATGTCGTTTTTTATAAAAACCTGAACGAATTAGTAAAGCCGCCGCTAAGTTTTCTTTGATAGGCGCAGCGCCAGCTTTTAACCGATAACCACGACGATGCATACCAAAACCAATTAAATCAATTGATAGTGTTACTTTGTTATGGCGAATACGGCAGTGAATAACCACATCAGGCTCTTCAAAAGAAACCTCTGGCCGAATATTTTCTGCTTCATTAAAGTAATCAACAATGGCATCTTTAATTCGCTGTGAAATAAACTGAGTATGAGACATATTGGAGCGAAAACTTTGAGAATTGACTAAAAAAGTTTTATTAGGATCAAGATGCTGAGACCAATCAAGAATAGAAACTTGATCATATAAGACCTGATCATTGATCGCTTCAAAGCTGGCAATCGGATAATAAACCCGGCTCGCTACTCGGCTCCACATAATAATTTGATAAGCGAGCAACCAGTCAGCCTCAAAAGATACCTGAGATAAACCTTCTTTTGGTTCAGTTGCACCTAAGTCTTTTAACTCATCAACCAGTAGGTATTCGAGCCCTTTGGCACAAGTCGCTATAAATTGAGGCATAAAATTCCTATTGGTTACGGCTTTAATGAGTTCTTAAGCGCTTTTGCAATTTCTACGATAAGTCGAGGTCCACGATAAATCAAACCGGAGTAAACTTGTACTAAACTGGCCCCTGCCGCTAACTTTTTCTGTGCATCGTCACCGCAAAGGATCCCACCAACGCCAATCACTGGAAAAGCATTATTGGTTTTTTTAACCAGCCTTTCTAGAACTTCAGTACTCGAAGATAAAACCGGTGCTCCACTTAGACCACCCTGCTCTCCACCAAACTTAAGCTTCTCAACACCCTCTCTCGAAAAAGTCGTGTTAGTTGCTATGACTCCATCTACTTGATGTTTAACAAAGGCTTCTGCTAATTCACCAACATCTTGCTCAGTTAAATCCGGTGCGATTTTAATTAACACTGGAATTCTTCTTGTATACTGATTGGCTAAATCTGCCTGCTTTGCTTTTATTGCACTTAATAAATCATCTAATGCCTGACCAAATTGCAAATCACGTAAGCCACTGGTATTGGGTGAAGAAATATTAATGGTGATATAAGAAGCATAAGGATAAACTTTTTGCAGACAAACTAAATAATCATCAATAGCTTTTTCTGCTGGCGTATCAAAATTCTTACCAATATTGATACCTAACACTCCTGTGTATTTGGTGTTTTTGATATTCTCAATTAACTGATCAACCCCTTGGTTATTAAAACCAAAACGGTTAATTAAAGCTTTGGCTTTTGGCAAACGAAATAAACGAGGCTTAGGATTACCTGTCTGTGGTCTTGGGGTTACCGTACCTACTTCGATATGACCGAAGCCTAAAGCCGCAAAGGCATCAATACAGGCACCATTTTTATCTAAACCTGCCGCCAAACCCACTCGGTTAGGAAATTTAATCCCCCATAATTCAACAGGATCACTCTCGCAAGCCTGTGCCATTAGAAAACGAACAGGCGACCGCTCAAAGCATTTTAACCATTTTAGAGTTAAATCATGGGTTTTTTCCGGATCCAGACGAAACAGAATCCATCTAATTAGGGGATAAAAAAAGTTTAGCACTAAAGAAATCAGTTTAATTGAATTAGGCGTGGATTATAACGATTAGATAAGAGTTTGTCGCGCTTGGTTTATCAGATCAGCATGGGTTAGTGTTAGCCTCATAGTCTAGACTATGCAATAAAACCCTTATAATTTTCAATTAATCAGAAAAATAAGTTTGTTGGGTTACGCTAAGCTAACCCAACTTACGAATCAAATGACAAATAAATACAAACCAGCTAATTAGCGTCGAAACCTAGCTGGCTTTCTTTGTTGTCTTTTTCTTGGCCGTTGTTTTTTTAGCTGTTGTTTTCTTAGTCGTCTTTTTCTTAGCCGCAGCTTTCTTAACTGATTCTTGCCATTTACCATCGACATAATAGGCTGTCCAGCCAGAAGCTTTACCATCAGCCTTTTCAGTCATAACATACTGTTCTTTAGTTTTTCGGCTGTAGCGGAACATCGCTTTGTTGCCATCAGGATCTTGAACTGGCGCTTTAGTCATGTATTCAAATTTGGGATCCAGTTGTTCTTTAACTGATAAAACTTCTTCAACCAATGGCGCTCGAGTTTCCCTGTTTTTAGGGAATTGGCTTGCGGCTAAAAATATTCCGGAAGCGCCATCACGTAAAATATAATGGTCATCCACTTTTAAACATTTTAAATCAGGCATAGGAATTGGATCTGCCTTGGGTGGAGCAGCTTCACCACTACGTAATAATTTACGAGTGTTTTTACAGTTTTCGTTAGTGCAACCAAAGTATTTACCGAAGCGGCCGACTTTAAGTTGCATGTCACTGCCACATTTATCACATTCGATAATGGGGCCATCATAACCTTTTATTTTAAAGCTACCTTGTTCAATGACATAACCTTTACAATTTGGGTTATTACCACAAACATGGAGTTTTCTATCTTCATCAATTAAATAACTATCCATTGCCGATTCACAAATTGGACAACGCTTTTTCAAAAGTAAATTACGGCTTTCCGCTTCTTCATCTTTATCCACAGCTTCAATTTCATCACCAGAAATTAAGTTCATAGTATGTTTACAGCGTTCTTTGGGTGGTAATGCAAAACCACTACAACCTAAAAAGGTTCCCATAGAAGAGTTACGAATCATCATTTTATTGGTATTACAACTGGGGCAAATCATATCCATTTCAATAGACTTGATATTATTCATACCACCATCTTCAACGGGTTGTTCAGCTTTTTCTAAGCGCTTCTTTAAATCCTTATAAAAAACATCTAACGTTTGCTTCCAATTGTTTTCACCCTTAGCAATGGTATCCAAGGTTTCTTCCATTTCGGCAGTAAAACTATAATTCATTAAATTATCAAAACTTTCGCCAAGCCTATCAGAAACAATCTCACCAATTTTAGTCGCATAAAATCGTCGGTTTTTGTTCATCACATAACCACGATCTTGAATAGTTGAAATAATCGATGCATAGGTTGATGGTCGACCAATACCACGCTTTTCTAATTCTTTAACTAGTGCAGCTTCACTATAACGAGGCGATGGTTTAGTGAAATGTTGTTTGGGATCTAAAGTTTTTAAGTTTAATTTTTCACCTTCAGCGACTTCTGGCAAAACAGTATCATCATCTGATTTAGATTTTGGCGGCTGTACTTTAGTCCAACCATCAAACTTAACTACCCGACCTTTGGCTTCCAGTTTAAAGTCTCCAGCCTTAACAACTAAATTAGTTACATCGTATAATGCATCAGTCATTTGACAGGCAACAAATTGATTCCAAATTAAGTTATAAAGCCGAATTGCATCATCAACAACATTTTTAAGATGTTTGTCACGAGTACCAACATTGGTTGGACGGATCGCTTCATGCGCCTCTTGCGCGCCTTCTTTACTGGAATAATATTTTGGCTTCTCGGGTAAATATTTTTCACCGTAGTTTTCAGTAATGTATTTTCGACTCATGGCAATCGCATCGCCACTGAGCATAGTCGAGTCGGTTCGCATATAGGTAATATAACCCGCCTCATACAAACGCTGAGCCATCATCATAGTCTTCTTAACATTAAAACCTAAACGCGTACTGGCCGCTTGCTGCAAGGTAGAGGTGATATAAGGTGCACTTGGTCGGCTCTTAGACGATTTTGACTTACAGCTGTCAACAATCAATTGCTCTTGTTTCAGCAAAGCTTGCATCTCATCACTTTGCTGTTTATTTTCTGGTCGATATTTTTTATCTTGGTAACGACGCACTTCGAGTTTTAATAAATCTTGGCCTTGAGTTTGTGTATCAGCAAACAAACTCCAATACTCTTCCGGAATAAATGCTCGAATTTCTCTTTCACGCTCAACAATCAATTTCACGGCAACCGATTGAACACGGCCAGCCGATAGCCCTCTAGCTACTTTTTTCCATAGCAATGGCGATACCATAAAACCCACAACTCTATCTAAAAA
>CAYPMT010000099.1:0-8802 GCA_964411875.1 uncultured Kangiellaceae bacterium | reverse complement strand
CTATTCGAGAAGGTGGTCGTACGGTTGGTGCTGGCGTGGTTGCTAAAATTATTGCGTAAGTCTTTTTAAAATTTATCTTGTGTGAGTAGCAGTGCCTTAGGGCGCTGCTTTGTTTGTTACAGGCCAGTGGCTCAATTGGTAGAGCAGCGGTCTCCAAAACCGCAGGTTGGGGGTTCGAGTCCCTCCTGGCCTGCCAGTAACACAAAAGATAAATTAACAAATAAGGCTGGTTTAAATTAGGTTGTATGGGTTAAGAGTTATGAGTGTACAAGAGCAGACAAGTTCGTCGCCGCTAGATTTGGTTAAGTGGGTCTTATCAATTCTTGCTTTAGTAGGTGCTGTGTATGCTAATCATCATTTAGTTGATGATTCTGTTCTTATTCGGGCAGGTGTAGTTATTGTGTTGATTGCTATTGGTTTGGCGATCGGTTTCTCAACAACTAAGGGTAAGGCTGGTTTGGCTTTTGCCAAAGAATCGAAGGTAGAAGCTCGTAAAGTAATCTGGCCAACACGTGCTGAAACTATACAAACAACATTAATTATTATTGTCGCTGTATCTTTAGTATCTCTGCTTCTTTGGTTTATTGATTGGGCGCTAGTCAGTATTATTAACTTCTTAACGTTAAGAGGATAGCATATGTCGCTTAAATGGTACGTTGTACAAGCTTATTCAGGTTATGAGGCTAAAGTAAGAAACTTGCTCGAAGAACGAGTTAAGCTACATGATTTGCAAGATAAGTTTGGGCAAATTTTAGTGCCGACTGAAGAAGTAGTTGAGATGAAAGCTGGACAAAAAAGGAAAAGCGAAAGAAAGTTTTTTCCTGGCTATGTTCTAGTTGAAATGGATATGGATGATGACTCTTGGCATTTAGTAAGAGAAACACCAAGAGTGTTAGGTTTTATCGGTGGAACGAGTGATCGTCCCGCCCCTATCAGTCAAAAAGAGGCTGATGCAATTTTAAATAGGCTTGAAGAGTCGACTGATAAGCCTAAACCAAGAACATTATTCGAAGCAGGCGAGTCAGTTCGAGTTATCGATGGACCTTTCGCTGACTTCAATGCGGTAGTTGAACAAGTAAACTATGAGAAAAGTCGTTTACAGGTTTCAGTAATGATTTTTGGTCGTTCAACACCGGTTGAGTTAGATTTTGGACAGGTTGAAAAAGGTTAGTATTTTTGGGTAGTGATAGGGTCAGTGGATTTTATCATTACTTTTATTAAAACAGGGGAGCTGAAGCATTTGCTAAAACAAATGTAGTAAGCGTTTGAACCCAAACATGAGGTAAAAACATGGCTAAAAAAGTTGATGCCTATATCAAGCTTCAAATTGGAGCGGGTATGGCAAATCCAAGTCCACCAGTAGGACCTGCTTTAGGTCAACATGGTGTCAATATTATGGAGTTCTGTAAAGCATTTAATGCCTCAACAGAAAAAGTTGAAAAAGGACTCCCTATTCCAGTTGTTATTACTGTCTACAGTGATAGAAGCTTTACTTTTATTACTAAGACACCACCAGCGGCTGTTCTTATTAGAAAAGCAGTTGGGCTTAAAAAAGGTAGTGGTCGTCCGAATACTGAAAAGGTTGGCAAAATCACTCGAGCTCAGCTTGAAGAAATTGCGAATACTAAAGAGCCGGATTTAACAGCTGCTGATTTAGATGCTGCAGTAAGAACATTGTCGGGCACAGCTCGTTCAATGGGCGTGGATGTGGAGGGTTAATCATGGCTAAATTATCTAAACGACAAAAACTTATTAACGAAAAAGTTGATAGAGCGAAGACTTATCCTATAGAAGAAGCATTATCTTTAGTTAAAGAAGTTTCTTCTGTTAAATTTGATGAATCAGTTGATATGGCCATTAATCTTGGCGTTGATCCTAAAAAATCTGATCAAGTCGTTCGTGGTGCAACGGTTTTACCAAATGGTACAGGTAAAAATGTTAGGGTAGCAGTATTTACTCAAGGTGCTAACGCTGATGCAGCTAAAGAAGCTGGTGCTGACATTGTTGGTATGGATGACTTAGCTGAAGAAGTTAAAAAAGGTAATCTAGACTTTGATGTTGTGATTGCAAGCCCTGATGCTATGAGGGTTGTTGGCCAATTAGGTCAAATTCTTGGACCTCGAGGTTTAATGCCAAACCCTAAAGTAGGAACAGTAACGCCAGATGTTGCTACAGCAGTTACTAATGCTAAGTCAGGTCAGGTTCAATATCGTACTGATAAAGCTGGAATTATTCATGCAACTATTGGTAAAGGTAGTTTTGAAGTTAATGCGTTAGCTGAAAATTTGGATGCTTTAATAAAAGCGTTGAAAAAAGCTAAACCGGCTTCAGCGAAAGGCGCCTACTTTAAAAAATTATCGGTGAGCTCAACTATGGGTCCCGGTCTAGCAGTTGATTTAGCAACTGTTAATTTAAAAGATTAGTTTTGAATGAGTCACTAGTTGACTTGTTTGAGCTATGGGGTATTTAAATCATTGGTTATTGTTTGTTTAACCAGGATTTAAATACAGTCAAAGACCGTAGGTGAAAGCTTATTAGCTAATAGTTTTACTGTTAACTGATGGTTTTCTTAAAAAACAAGCCTACGCAGACGGTGGTACCCAACTCAGTTTTCTGGGAGGTTCACCGTTTACAGCGGAGCTAAGAAAAATTCTTTCATCGAGTTTGACTTAGTTTCAAATTGTAAATTTTCTAACTGTTTTATTGTTAGAACTTATGGAGGTGAACGACGTGGCACTTAGACTAGAAGGTAAAAAGGCAATCGTTGAAGAAGTTAATCAAGTAGCTTCTACAGCTTTGTCTGCCGTACTTGCTGAGTACCGTGGCATGACAGTCGAAGAAATGACTGAGCTACGTGTCAAAGCCCGTACTAGTGGTGTTTACTTACGTGTAGTAAGAAATACACTCGCTAAACGTGCTGTTGAAGATACGGAATTTGCTTGCCTAAATGAAGCTTTGGTTGGACAGGTTATTTGTGCGTTTTCGCTTGAAGAGCCAGGTTCTGCTGCTCGGCTTGTTCGTGATTTTGCAAAAGATTGCGATAGGCTAAAAGCAACAGCTGTTTCTGTTGGTGGTGCTTTACATAGTGTCGATCAGCTAGAAGCGGTAGCAAAACTACCAACTAAAGATGAAGCAATTGCTTCTTTAATGAGCGTAATGAATGGACCGGTAACCAAACTGGCACGTACATTAAACGAATTCCCATCGCGTATTACTCGAGTAGTCAATGCGGTGAAAGAACAGAAGCAGGCAGCGTAATTTTATTTTTTAATTTTAACTTTTATTTTACCCAGGAGAATGAGTAATGGCTCTTTCAAAAGATGATATTTTAAACGCAATTGCTGAGATGTCAGTAATGGATGTTGTTGAACTTGTTGAAGCAATGGAAGAAAAATTTGGTGTAACCGCAGCGGCAGCGGCAGCTGTAGTTGCAGCACCAGCGGACGGCGGCGGTGCTGCTGCTGCTGAGCAAACTGAATTTGATGTTGTTATGACTAGTTTCGGCGCTAACAAAGTTGCTGTGATTAAAGCGGTTCGTGGCATCACAGGTTTAGGTCTTAAAGAAGCTAAAGAAGCTGTTGAAGGTGCGCCAACTCCAGTTAAAGAAGCTGTATCAAAAGATGAAGCAGAAGACGTTAAAAAGCAGCTTGAAGAAGCCGGCGCTAGCGTAGAAATCAAATAAATTGATTTTTCGCTATTAATGCGTCCAAGCAATTATGGCTGGTGACAATTTTGTCTCCGGCCTTTTTGCTCTTTTAGAAATAGGTAGTTTATAGGGAAATTTTATTGGTACGGATCTGTTTTATTTTGGCTGCGTCTAAATATAAATTGTATTTAAAAGTAGCTGTGTCTGAAAGCAGATTAGTGATTTAGGTATTTTAAGCTTAACCATTTTTTATCGCAATAATAATCAATTCTGTCGTATCAAGAGTTGGTCATGAGTGCTAATGAAAAGCTAACTGAGGAGCCCAGATGGCATATTCATATACTGAGAAAAAAAGAATTCGCAAAGATTTTGGTTTAAATAAGAGGGTTCTCGATGTCCCTTATCTATTGGCGATACAGTTAGATTCTTATCGTTCATTTTTAAATCAAGAAAATACTATTGACTCAGGCTTGGAAAAAGCATTTAAGTCAGTTTTTCCTATCGCAAGCTATTCTGGTTCAGCTGCTCTAGAATATATTAGCTATTCACTCGGTGAGCCGGTATTTGATGTTAAAGAATGTCAAATACGTAGTGTGACTTACTCTGCTTCTTTGAAAGTTAAAATTCGTTTAGTGATTTACGATAAAGAAAACAAAAACAAAACGGTTAAAGAAGTTAAAGAGCAAGAAGTTTATATGGGTGAAATGCCGCTTATGACTGATAACGGTACTTTTGTGATCAATGGTACTGAACGTGTGATTGTCTCTCAATTACATCGTAGTCCGGGTGTGTTCTTTGATTCTGACAAAGGTAAAACTCACTCATCAGGAAAGTTTTTATATAACGCAAGAGTTATTCCTTACCGTGGTTCTTGGTTAGATTTTGAGTTTGATCCGAAAGATTGTCTTTTCGTAAGAATTGATCGACGTAGGAAATTAGCCGCAACGATTTTATTAAGAGCGCTTGGCTTTTCTACTGCTGAAATGTTAGAAATTTTTTATGACAACGATAGTGTCCATTTGGGTAAAGATGGGGTATTTGAATTAGCGCTTATACCAGAGCGTTTGCGTGGTGAGGTTGCTACCTTTGATATTAAAGGCAAGCGAGGTAAAGTGATTGTTGAAGAAGGGCGTCGCGTTACTGTTCGTCATATTAAAGAATTAGAAAAAGCTGGAATTAAGAAAATAGAAATTCCATCAGAATTTTTACTTGGTAAAGCTATTGCTAAAGAAATTATTGATAAAGAAACGGGTGAGGTATTAGTTGAAGCTAATGCTGAGATTACCCAAGAGCTGTTAACCAAGCTGCAAGAGTCAGAAGTTAAAGATTTTGAGACGCTTTACACTAATGAGCTTGATTGTGGGCCGTATATTTCTGATACATTACGCATTGATCCATCAACGAATGAATTAGAAGCGTTGATTGAAATTTATCGTATGATGCGCCCAGGTGAACCACCGACTAAAGACTCTGCTGAAACTTTATTCCAAAATTTATTTTTCAACGAAGAGCGTTATGATTTATCTCGTGTTGGTCGAATGAAGTTTAATCGTCGTGTAGGCAATGATGGTGATGAAGGTAGTGGTACATTATCAAAAGACGACATTATTAATGTAGTTAAAACACTATTAGACATACGTAATGGTAAAGGTAGTGTTGATGATATTGACCATTTAGGTAATCGACGTATTCGTAGTGTTGGTGAAATGGCTGAAAACCAATTTAGAGTTGGTTTAGTGAGAGTTGAGCGAGCAGTAAAAGAACGCTTGAGTATGGCTGAGTCAGATAACTTAATGCCGCAAGATTTAATTAATGCGAAGCCTGTTTCCGCCGCTATTAAAGAGTTCTTTGGTTCAAGTCAGTTATCGCAGTTTATGGATCAAAATAATCCATTATCTGAAATTACCCATAAGCGACGTGTATCAGCTTTAGGCCCTGGTGGTTTGACTCGTGAAAGAGCAGGCTTTGAAGTACGTGATGTTCACCCAACTCATTATGGCCGCGTTTGTCCTATTGAAACACCTGAGGGTCCAAACATTGGTTTGATTAATTCATTATCTTGTTATGCTCGCACCAATGATTATGGTTTTCTAGAAACACCTTATAGACAAATTAACAAAGGTAAGGTCACTGAAAAAATTGATTTTTTATCAGCGATTGATGAAGGTAATCATTATATTGCTCAGGCCAATGTTGCTATTGATAATAAAGGCAAATTAACTGAGGATTTAATTTCATGTCGCTATCAAGGTGAGTTTACTTTAACCACTGTCGATAATGTTGAGTATATGGATGTTTCACCACAACAAATTGTTTCTGTCGCAGCGTCTATGATTCCATTCCTTGAGCATGATGATGCAAACCGTGCATTAATGGGATCAAACATGCAACGTCAAGCGGTACCAACTTTGCGAGCAGATAAGCCACTCGTAGGAACTGGTATGGAACGAACTGTTGCTGTTGACTCCGGTGTAACTGTTGCAGCGAAGCGAAGCGGTATGATTGAGTTTGTTGATGCAAGCCGAATCGTTGTTCGTGTGAATGATGATGAAACCATTGGCGGTGAAGCTGGTGTTGATATATACAATCTAACTAAGTATACCCGCTCAAATCAAAACACTTGTATTAATCAAAGACCGATTGTTAATGTTGGTGATGTGATTGGTCGAGGCGATGTTTTGGCAGACGGCCCTTCAACCGATTTAGGTGAATTGGCGCTTGGTCAAAATATGAAAATTGCCTTTATGCCTTGGAATGGTTACAACTTTGAGGATTCGATTCTTATTTCTGAAAATGTGGTTAAAGAAGATCGCTTTACTAGTATTCACATTCAAGAACTTACCTGTATTGCTCGTGATACTAAATTAGGTTCAGAAGAAGTTACTGCGGATATCCCTAATGTTGGTGAAAGTGCTTTAGCTAAACTGGATGAGTCAGGTATTGTTTATGTTGGCGCTGAAGTAAAAGCTGGTGATATTCTTGTTGGTAAAGTAACCCCTAAAGGTGAAACTCAATTAACCCCAGAAGAAAAGTTACTACGTGCTATTTTTGGTGAAAAAGCCAGTGATGTTAAAGATACTTCTTTAAGAGTTTCTTCAGGTACTGTTGGTACAGTTATTGACGTACAAGTTTTCACGCGTGATGGTGTTGAAAAAGATGCACGTGCTTTAGATATTGAATCTAGCGAAATAATTCGAGCTAAAAAAGATTTGAATGATGAGCTAGCGATTCTTAAAAGTAATATTCAAAGCCGTGCTTATAAAATTCTTAAAGGCGCTGTTGCTGAAAAGGGACCGAATAAATTAAAGAAAGGCACTAAGTTAACCACTGATTATCTTGAAGAGATTGGTGCTGATCAATGGTTAGATGTTCAACTTAGAGACGAGAAGCGACAAACTCAAATTGAAGCTTTAGCTTCTAACTTAGAAGAGCAGATCAAAGAGTACGACAAAAAGCTTGATATTAAAAAAGCTAAGATTACTCAGGGTGATGATTTAGCACCTGGTGTTCTCAAAGTTGTTAAAGTTTATATGGCGGTTAAGCGTCGTGTACAACCTGGCGATAAAATGGCAGGGCGTCATGGAAATAAAGGGGTTATTTCTAATATTGTGCCAATTGAAGATATGCCTCACTTAGAAAATGGTGAGCCAGTTGATATCGTACTGAACCCATTGGGTGTACCTTCCAGGATGAACATTGGGCAAATTTTAGAAACCCATTTAGGTTGGGCAGCGAAAGGCTTAGGTCGCAAAATTAACACGCTTATTGAAGAGCAACAAAGCATTGCTAAAATGCGCGGGCTTTTAAATAAAGTTTATAACCATCGCAAAGAAGCCACCGTTGATCTTGATAGCCTCTCGGATCAAGAGGTTATGGCAATGGCTGATAATCTTAAAGCGGGCGTACCCATGGGAACTCCTGTTTTTGATGGTGCTAAAGAATCTGAAATTAAGCATTTACTTGAGCTTGCGGATGAGAGTACATCTGGTCAGTCTTGGCTATATGATGGTCGTACTGGGGATCGTTTTGAGCGCCCAGTGACAGTTGGTTATATGTATATGCTGAAGTTGAATCACTTGGTTGATGACAAAATGCATGCTCGCTCGACCGGTTCTTATAGTTTGGTTACTCAACAACCTTTAGGTGGTAAAGCGCAGTTTGGTGGTCAACGCTTCGGGGAAATGGAAGTTTGGGCTCTTGAGGCTTATGGTGCTTCTTATACCTTACAAGAAATGTTAACGGTTAAGTCGGATGATGTTAATGGTCGAACTCGCATGTATAAAAACATTGTTGATGGTGACCATCGAATGGAGCCAGGTATGCCTGAGTCCTTTAACGTATTAGTTAAAGAGATTCGTTCTTTAGGTATCAATATAGAACTGGAGCATCAAGACTAATTAACTTTGTTAGTCGATAATTATCAAGGCGTGCTATTAGCATTTAATATCAGTTTTTATTTAACTCCGGGAGGAGAAAAAATTGAAAGATTTATTAAACTTTATTAAGCAACAAAACCAAACCGAAGAGTTTGATGCCATTCGAATTGGATTAGCGTCACCAGAAATGGTGCGCTCTTGGTCTTTTGGTGAAGTAAAAAAACCAGAGACAATTAACTACAGAACTTTTAAACCAGAAAGAGATGGTTTATTTTGTGCAAAGATTTTTGGACCAGTCAAAGACTACGAATGTTTATGTGGAAAATATAAGCGCTTAAAACATCGTGGTGTTATTTGTGAAAAGTGTGGAGTTGAAGTTGCTCTTGCCAAAGTTCGTCGTGAGCGAATGGGGCATATTGAGTTAGCTTGTCCAGTTGCTCATATTTGGTTTCTAAAATCGTTACCATCACGTATTGGCTTATTAATGGATATGACATTACGTGATATTGAGCGTGTACTTTATTTTGAAGCCTTTGTTGTTACTGAACCAGGTATGACATCACTAGAGCGAGGCCAATTGCTTAGTGAAGAAGCTTACCTTGATGCATTAGAAGAGTTTGGTGATGAGTTTGAAGCTAAAATGGGTGCTGAAGCAGTCATGGCTCTGTTAACTCATATTAATATTAAAGAGGAAGCAGCGGAAATTCGTGAAGAAATTCCTAACACTAATTCAGAAACCAAGTTAAAGAAATTAACTAAGCGTTTAAAGCTGTTAGAAGC
>CAYPMT010000098.1:0-8881 GCA_964411875.1 uncultured Kangiellaceae bacterium | reverse complement strand
GAGATTATTTTGTTTTCCATTCAAAATTTAATGCTGAAAAAGTTAAATCAATTTCGTTATCATTTCCAACATCCATATTGTATTTAGAAAAACCCAATGTTAAACGATATTTTCCTGTAAGAGCATAAGCTAGTCCAGCACCATAAAATCGATCAGTGCCACTATCATCATTAGAAGTGATCAAATTAATATCACCTAAATCAAGGCTCCATGCATGAATGCCTAGTTGTGTATAAAAATCAAGCCGATTAATAACAGGAATATAATATTTAAAACTGAGAGAAATTGTTTTACCATCAATTTTATTTGGCATATCATCTTCTGATAAAACTTGGGTTTCAGCTTCACCAAACTTAGTATAGCCAAGTTCTATTCCCCAATCTTTTGTATATCGGTTACCAAGATAAAATTGATAATCACGAGGCTTTGAGAGAACTTCTTGATCATAGTCGGACTCACCGTAGCCAATACCAACATAACCTTGACCGTCTTTTGCTAATAACGTTGGGCTACTAATTAATAAGTTCGTTAATATTAAGCTGAATAATAATTTCAATTTCATGACAGTCTCTTTAACTCGGGCCAATAGCCTTTAAATTCCTTTAGGATTGGCCAAATACTAACATCATCAGTCATGATGTAAAAGCCAGTACTTAGCTTTTTTAAGTTTTATTGGTTGTTTAGTTAGTTTGAATAATTAGATTAGCTTAGTTGGGCTTTTATTTTGTCAGCTACGCGAAATGCATTCGCGTAAATTGTCCAAGTTGGTGTCACACTGCCACCATTTGGCATAAAACTACCATCACTAACAAAAATATTATCGGTTCCATGAACGCGGCAATCAGGATCAAGTGCTGAGACTTTAGGATTGTTACCAAAACGTAAGCCACCGGCAATTAAGTTAGAGGTCGGAACGGTAAATGCATTTGCATAGGCATGCTTTGCGCCCATTTGTTTCATCACTTGAACGCCTTTTTCAGCGAGGTAGTTGGCAACTTTTAAGTCATGAAGATGGTAGCCAACTCTTACTTTTGCGACTAGGCTACCCCATTTGTCCTTATTAGTTTTATCTAAACCGACATAACAGTTATCGGTTGGCAGCCAATCACAAAAAATTTCAAATTTAAAATCTTTTGATTGGGTAAAATGTGATTTTAACTTTTGTTTGTAAGCACTTCCCCAAAGTAGGTTTTGGTTATCATCCCACTTTAAGTCATTGGCTTCTGCCGTTGGCGCAGGTGGATCAAAAACGAAATCTAACGTTCCACCTTTAATACGCTTTTTTGAGAGCTTAGGGTCATTAATAAAATACCAATCTTGTAAAGCTCGGTTGAAAAAAGGGCCTCTTACTTTCAGCTCACTAGTTTGAATATTATCAAACTGATTTAAATCAAAAACACCATGGCCAGTTCCTCCAGCACAGCAATGCAAGTTTTTTCCAATTTGTTGGTAGCGATTGCCAATGCCATCTGGATGTTTTTCTCCTGTTGAACTGAGTAGCAAGCGAGATGACTCAATTGAGTAACAACCAACACTAAAGAGCTTTGCTTTGATACGTTGAGTTTGGTTATTTTTATCATAGTAATCAACTGATGACGCATTACCTTGGTTGTCAGTATTAATATGATAAGCTTTAGCATAAGTTAAAATTTCACAGTTGCCAGTTTTAACGGCATCATCAAAGAGTGCAGCACGTGAACTTGCTTTAGCACCAGAACGGCAACCATAGCTGCCGCAATAACCAGAATACTCACAACTATTACGATGATTAAAAGGGCGAGAAAGAATGCCGCGCGCCATAGGAAAAGGATGGAAATTTAATTCATTCGCTGCTTTGTCAAACCATTTTGCAATAGGATGTTCTGCTGTGGGTGGAAAAGGGAAGTCAGGTGTTGAGCGAGGCTCTAAGTTAGGGTGTTCAACAACTTTACCTGACACACCAATAACTTGTTCGACTTTCGTATAATAGGGTTCCAAGTCATCATAGCTAATTGGCCAATCAGCAATATTAGCGCCTTCAATCGGACCAAATTCAGAAAGCAAACGAAAATCTTCAGGCTTAAGCCGATGAAAATAAGCACTCATAAAGTTGCTGGCGCCACCAACAATATTACCACCCCAAAATTCAGCGGTAGCTCGACTAGACCAGTTACCATCATGGTTAGGTTCTTCGATAATATGTCGTTCATCTTTTAGCTTGGAACGAAAACTTCTTCGTCGAGGTAGCATTTCATCTTTTTTAAAATCTTGTTCCTTATACCAACCACCTTTTTCCAAAACAACAACACGATAACCAGCTTTAGATAATTCATAAGCAATAGGTCCATTGCCAGCACCGCTACCAATTAAACAGATATCATATTCTTTGGTTGTTGATATTTCTTTTTGCATTTAATCAAAGTCTCGATAGGTTTTACCTGGCTCTGGCCTTGGGTAACCGGCTTGATGTTCTAACCATTGCCAGCCTATTTCATTAGAATTACCGCCATAGATGGGGTCAAGCATTAAGGCTTCAGTTAAATAATAAAGTAATAGTGATAACCAGTTCTTACCAGATTTTGATTGAGCAATTTTTTTTAATAAAAGATGCTGCTGATTATTTTTTAATAGAACAAATTTATCCCCTTGTGTTTGCTCAGCTAAATCATCTAACCAACCAATGCCTTTGAGAATAAATTCTGGATCACCATCACCAATATTTTTAGGATCCAGCATAGCTTGTTCTAGATAGCTTAGTGCCTTAATGTCTCTTGCACTTGGACCATTACCATCGTCGGGGAATAGATGTAATTGGACACTATCTAATGTTTCTTTTTGTTGAGTGGAAAATATAGTTTGAGCTTTAGAATTCTTTGATACAACTTTTTCTGACTCAGGTATAGAAGGCTTACAAGCTTGCAAGGCAGCCAGTAAAGTAATGCTTGAACCCGTTTTTAAAAAAGCACGGCGGTTTAGATGATGACTGAATCCGGTTAAATTAAAAACACTAGGTTGACTCTTAGATGCTTGTGTTTTATTTTTATGAGGTATCCGCAATGTTATGAGTCTCTGCTTTGTTGAATACTAGCCTTTTGGTTTAGATATTTACTATTCTCAATAGGTTACATCGAAATATAACTAGAGAAAATTATACAGTTTACTCATTGCAAAAAACGAGTTGTTTAATGACTTTACGGTTGTATTTACCATTGGGTGTTCGAGGATATTCTTCAATCGTCACTTGAATTTTAGTGGGAACCATATAACCAGGTAGTTTGCTTTTGAGTTTGTTATTGAGATCTTGTAACGATAATTCACTCTCTAAACTGACTAAAGCGCCAATTTCACCTTGAGACTCATCATCAGAATCATTGAAGACAACGACGCCTTCTATTACACCACTAATGCTATTTAAAGCGGCTTCAATTTCACCTAGTTCAATTCGATAACCTAAAAATTTAATTTGATCATCAGCTCGTCCTAAAAATAAGAAGTCACCATTATCATCAATTTTCACTAGATCACCGGTGCAATATAAGGGATCGTGAAACAAATTGTGATTAGGGTTTTGAATAAAGGCCGCTTGGGTTTTTTCTGTATTACCTAAATAGCCATAGGCAACTGAAGTTCCACGTACTAATAATTCACCGCTTACGCCAGAGTCTTTGGTCAGTGATCCATCTTCTGTTCTTACCAATAGTTCCATGTTTTCGCGTGCTTTGCCAATGGGAATGGTTAAGCAGCTCTCATCAGGACGTGATTTCATCATATGAAAACTACAATCAACGGTTATTTCAGTTGGGCCATACATGTTGGTAAATTGGATATGTGGATACATTTCCATCCAAGCATCGAGTATATCTCTTGGTAATACCTCTCCAGCACAAATTAAATGTTTAATGCTGTTCATGCTATCGGGTTTGAGCCTACGAGATTTCAATAGCATGGTCAAAACAGAAGGCACGCAAAAGAATACACTGATTTCTCTTTCTTTGATCCAAGAAACTAATCGAGGAATAACCGCATTTAATTCGTCATGAACCAAATGTAGTGACGCACCACTTTTAAAGGCGGTATAAATATCAAAGGTCGAATTATCAAAATATAGCGGTGCATGGTTTGAAACGACATCCTCATTGGTAATTTGATAGGTTTCGACACACCAGTCAATATAGTCAATGATGGCTTTATGTGGAATCATGACACCTTTAGGAACGCCAGTAGAACCTGAAGTAAACAAAACATAGGCAATATCTATCGAAAGATTGTCGTAGGAAATGGCCGCTGTATTTTCAGGTTGATAATTTTCAATATTAACAATCGTGATATTAGAGTCTTTATCGAGCAACTCTTTGAGTAAAGCTTCACTGGCTGAATTAACGACGACGACATTTGCTTTGGTACTTTGTAAAATAGACTTGAGTCGTTGAGCGGGAGAATTAACATCGACTGGCACATAAGCACAGTCAGCTTTTAGAATTGAGAGTATCGATAAGGCTGAACTGACACTCTTTTTCATAAAAAATGGTACAAATGAACCACGTTCAACACCTAAGTGCTGCAAATGTCTTGCAAAGGCATTAGAAAATTGGTCTGCCTCTTCATACGAAATGCTTTTATCCTCACAACTTATAGCAATTTTATTAGGGTATTTTTTGGCTGAGCTAGAAAAGTATTGTTGTACAAGAGTAATCATTATTTTTCACTGTAAAATAGTTTGTTTTTAACAAAAGGTGATGGCTCATTTCAGTCAATACAAGAGCCTACCTAGTTGCTGATCCCATGACCCTATAATATGACATGCAACTATTATTGCAAGAGAGTATTTTTAGCAATAATAATTAATTATCGGTATTTTGCACAGAGTTAATTAACAATATTTAATTATAGGGTTTAGCTAGGCGTTTGGTTAAACCTATCGAATCGTTATAAATAATACTTTTGAATCAATCAATTAATTAAAAAATGATGGAGTTTCATCGCTGCGTAAAAAGTTAAGCTAGTGTAGAATAGCTTGGTCTTTTTATTAAAATGAGATTGATTAAAACTTTGCCAAGTATTATTCAACAAGTTGAGCTGCGTCGCTTAGCGACATTTAATGTTGTTGCTAGAGCAGATTATTTTCTAGAGCTGCCATCATTAGAGTTAACTCTAGAAATGCTACCTGAAATCCAAAAACACCAAAAACGTTTAGTTTTAGGTGGTGGTAGTAATGTTCTTTTTATTAAGGACTATGATGGTTTAGTTCTGTTTCCGCAAATTTTTGGTATTAAACTTCTTGAAGAAACGAATGATACTTACCGTATCTCAGTCGGCGCTTCAGAAAATTGGCATGATTGGGTGGTTTATTCAAACCAGCAGGGCTGGTATGGCTTAGAGAATTTGGCTCTGATTCCGGGTACGGTTGGTGCTGCACCTATTCAAAATATTGGTGCTTATGGTGTTGAAGTAAAAAAGTTTATTCATCAGGTTGAATATGTAAATTTAGATACTGGTGAGCAAGGTTTATTTTCAGCTAAGGCGTGTCAGTTTGATTATCGTGATAGTTTATTTAAGCAAGCAGGTCAGGGTAAATATTTGGTGACTCGAGTTGAGTTTAATTTGCAGAAGAGATCAGAGTTATGTCTTTCTTATGAACCATTGAAAACTGATTTTTCTAATAAGCCAGATGTTAAGCCAATTGATCTTCTTAATCGTGTTTGTGAGTTACGGCAGGCAAAGTTACCTGATCCTAAATTATTGCCAAATGCCGGTAGCTTTTTTAAAAACCCAGTTATATCACAAGAAGACTTTATAAAAATTAAGCAGGATTACCCTAATATTGTTTCTTACCCTGACAAAAATGGCGTTAAATTGGCTGCAGCCTGGTTAATTGATCAAGCGGGTTTTAAGGGTATGCGTTGTGAGAATGTTGGGGTGCATGAACATCAGGCCTTAGTTTTAGTCAATTACGGTGAAAATGAAGGTCAAAAAATTTGGGACTTAGCCCAGAAGATTCAAGCTAAGGTTAAACATCAATATGGTATTCATTTAGAACCTGAAGTTCGAATTGAAAGCGATTAAATACTAAATACAAACGATCAAATGAAAGAGTATCAGCAAGTTTGAAAACGATTGAAAAAATTCAAGCCATATTAACTATATTGGCTGATGGTGAGTTTCATTCGGGACAATCGATTGCCGATGAATTAGGTATTTCTCGTTCTGCGGTTTGGAAATTGATCAAGAAGATTCAAACTTGGCAAGTTGAAGTTTATTCAGTCACTGGTAAAGGTTATAAAATTCCTAATGGGCTGGAGTTAATTGATGAGCAATTTTTGCAAACTGAATTACAGCAGAAAAATAGTTTAATTAAACAGGTTGAGGTTTTAACATCGATTGATTCCACCGCAGAGCATCTAGCTAGAGAATGGAAAACTCAATCCAATGAAAAAACTTCTGACTGGAGTGATTCTAGCTATGCAAGAGTCTGTGTTGCTGAGCACCAAACGGCTGGTCGCGGTAGAAAAGGGCGCACATGGGTATCACCTTTTGGGGCGAACCTTTACTTTTCTATTGGTTTTCAATTGCCTTTAGGGTTAACCGCTTTAGGTGGATTAAGTCTGGCTGTTGGTATGGGGCTATGCCAAACCTTAAATTGCTTTTCAAATAAACCAATAAAAATTAAATGGCCTAATGATTTATTGGTTAACCAGCATAAAATGGCTGGTATTTTGGTTGAGGCTAGCGGCGATACCAATGATACAAGTTTTCTCAATATTGGTGTTGGATTGAACTGGGATATGCAGACAAAGCAAGCTGAAACCATTGAGCAGGATTGGGCTAATTTGAAACCTTTATTATCAAAAAGGCTTTCTAGAAGCCAAGTTATGTTAGCTATCTTGTGCGATTTAGATAAAACGATACAATCTTATTTACAGCATGGATTTAGCTTTTTTATGCCCAATTGGCCTGAGCTAAGCGCTTTTTATCAACAATCCGTGGTTTTAGATGTGCCTAATAAGAAAATACAAGGTATTGAAATTGGCGTTGAGCAAAATGGCGCATTAAAATTACAGACTAAGCAAGGGGTTGAGGTTTTTCATTCTGGCGAAGTGAGCTTAAGAGGAGCCACCTGAAGAGATGCTTTCTGATTATTGAGGGTTTGACTAGTGGCTTGATAGTAAGGGTTTAATATTGAGCTTAGCTTGTGGACTAAGGTTAAAAGTAGATGATTTTATTAATTGATTGGGGCAATACTTTCTTAAAGTTTACTCTGGCTAGCCAGCCTTTAGAACAGCTAGCTGATGTTAATTATTGGAAAAACCATCAGCAAGTGACTCGATTGACGAGTTTAGCTGAACTGAAAGCTCATTTGCCTAAAGCACTTGATCGAGTTTTAATCGCCTCAGTTAGAAATGAATCGGATAATCGAGCTCTTGGCCAATTATTGATGCCCTTATGCACCAACCTGTTTTTTGCCAAAACAGCTTCTAATGCTTGTCGTGTAACTTGTGCTTATCAACAGCCAGAGCAGCTTGGTGTTGATCGTTGGCTAGGGGTTTTGGCAGTAGATTCTTCAAATTCAGCTATTGGAGTGATTAGTTTTGGTACGGCAATTACTCTTGATATTGTTGAAAACCAGCAGCATTTAGGCGGACATATTCTGCCTAGTAAGCACCTGATGTTAGAAAGCTTGCGGTTAACCGCTCAAGTGAAAGCTGATTTTAACTCATCGACTCGAGAGCTAGAATTAGGTCAGTCCACCAATGACTGTGTCAATTTAGGTATAGATGCACTAATTAGTAGTTACTTATTAAAAGTTACAGCAGAAATGCAAGGTGCTTATTCGATAAAGCAATGGATTATTACTGGTGGTGGAAGTAGTTGGGGAAGTGTTTTACAACAAAAAGGGTTAAATATTAGTCAGCGTTCTCACCTAGTTTTTGAGGGCTTAATTAAACTTTATAGTGATTCACTAGACTAAAACCTGTCTTTCATTCAGGCATCAATAGCAAAAGAGCTTAATTTACATTAAAAAACCATAAAAAAGCATTGATCATTTAAGCACAAGTATTTAAAATTCGCGTCCCTGCTTTTTGGCAGTGTTGATTTTAGTAGGTGATGTTTTAGTAACAACCATGCCGACTTAGCTCAGATGGTAGAGCAACTGACTTGTAATCAGTAGGTCGAGAGTTCGAGTCCCTCAGTCGGCACCAGAATTGTGAAGGGTTCCTTATCTAGTGACTGGTAGCTGTGGTTAGTAGTATAGGCTAAAAAATTTGGAGGGGTTCCCGAGTGGTCAAAGGGATCAGACTGTAAATCTGACGCGCGAGCTTCGCTGGTTCAAATCCAGCCCCCTCCACCAGATTGATTAGTAACTGGTTGTGTATTTGTAGATATAACCGCTTTGAGTTATTGGAAAAAGGAGCGAGTTTTACACAGTATAGACTCTTTGACTTGGTCAAGAGAGTAAGGTCAGAGTAGTCGTTTGGCTGTGTAATTAAAATGTAGCGGGTATGGTACAATGGTAGAACCTCAGCCTTCCAAGCTGATGATGCGGGTTCGATTCCCGCTACCCGCTCCAGTTCGAACCTATTGCCGATATGGCTCAGTCGGTAGAGCACTCCCTTGGTAAGGGAGAGGTCACCAGTTCGAATCTGGTTATCGGCACCATTTTTACCCAGAGCAATGCTGAGATTGTTCTGGTTTTAGGCATGTTTGGCTATTCATATTTTAATGTATAGTCTGATTTATGCCATTTAAGTACACTATGAACGTTTGATATTAGTGGTATTGTTAATATTAATGTATAGTGTGGCATTTTTTGAAACTTGTAAAATTAGCTAAACTCTTTGGAGGCATTCAATGTCTAAAGAAAAATTTGAACGCACGAAACCACATGTAAATGTAGGTACGATAG
>CAYPMT010000097.1:3014-9023 GCA_964411875.1 uncultured Kangiellaceae bacterium | reverse complement strand
TTATCACCACGATGAACCATTTGACCGTTGACTTCAGCCCCCATAGCCATTTCGATTAGTTTATAGTATACATTTCCATCAATTTTAGCGCTCTCCATTAATTCAACATGTTCTAATGCATAAACGTCACCGGTAACACGACCTAAGATCATAATATGAGGCACTTTTACTTCACCTTCTATATGACCATTTTGACCAATAGTAAGTAAAGAGTCTTGCAACTCGTCAGCAATAACATCACCTTTAATATAACCATCAACATATAAAACACCGGAAAAATGGATATCACCGGAAACCTCAGTATCTTTGCTAATTAAGGTATCTGCAGCGCCAGCCTTAGCTCGAGGCGATGATTTTTTATTAAAATTGAACATGAGATACTCCCAAAACTAACCGTTATCAACTCAAATTGGATAAAATTACTAACTCTTAGCGGCTATATTCACACATCAAAGTGAATCGCTAGTGACAGGGTTTTCACAAATAAAAATTCAGTAGACGAACCAAGAATTTACATATTCCCTGCAAGTTGAAAAGCAACAAGCCTGTATCAACTATAGCCGATTTTCACCAATATTCTACGTATAGCTTGGCATTTTTAGGAATAAGTTAAATATTATTGTTGAAATTTAATCATCAAAAGACTGGAGCAAAAACTCTGGCAAGCACTAAACTTTCCAGTCAAGTTGCTTTTCTGCTGACTGGTTTTTTTTCAGCCCTTTAGTTTTCGCTGAAATACTCACTTTCTTGGCAATAAAGTCATCTGGCAACTGTATTTCACCTTCAATATTCTGAAAATAACGAAACTTAAATTGAAAGTGCTTTGGGTCAAATTTGCCTAAATCATTAAAATTATAATTCACTGGTAAACCCGTTTTCACGTTAGAGCCTTCAATCACTAATTTAACGCTTCCCTTTAAAAACTGATCTTGTTTACCATTTTGAGTAAGTACTAACTTAAACTTTGAACGCTTTTCCGATTGACTTTTTTTAGTATTAAACTCAGCGATGGTTAACCCTTTTTGATCCAACTCAGGCGCCATAATACTACGATAAAAATCTAATTCTGCACGGAGCTTACTTTGATTTTGCTGTAACTGCTTGATAGTTTCAATAAGCTGTTTATTCGATAAACTATCAACTTTAGCATGCTGAACCTGAACCACAAGGTCGTGATTAGCCTTTTGATAAGCTTCCTGGTAAACATCCAGTTGCTTTTGCAAACTTTTCGACTGTTCAATAGCGCTTTCTCGCTCATTAACCGATAAATAACGGCCGATATAAAAACAAAACAATAGTACTGAGAAAACAATCGCTGCCCAAAAAACAAACCAGGTAGATGTTTTTTCATACTGAATGACTAACCGCTTTTCCGCCATAGATAACCCTATTTATCAATTCGACCGACATTTCCACCAGTCACTCATATTATAATCAACTTGTTAATAATCTTCCTTAATCAATATTAACTACTCTTAGTCGAAGATAAAAAACAAAAACCTTGACCAATTACCTGTTTTTTATTTGTCTTTTTTATCAATAGGTTATATTCTACTCTTAAAGCTAATTAGAAGAAATAGTAACTTTTCTTAATTTCTTACTCACTCACATTAGGTTATAACGCATTTAAGCGTTATTAAATGAAGGTTTATGACGTTTTTTGAAACCATACGCCTAAAACTCGGCAGCCTCAATGCACTCCCTATCCTATCGGTTATGGGGTTAATCAGTGGTCTTTTAGCTGGTGGCGTGGTTATTCTCTTTCGCCTATTTATTGAAAGCGGCTTTGTTTTATGGCACACCTCTGATAACTCGAGTGACTTCGAGTCAACCCCTTGGTGGTTTCGCCTCTGTTTGCCACTTATAGGCGGCTTTTTTGTTGGTTATGTTCTACACCGAGTAGGTAAAGAAGTCCGTCTAGTCGGTATTGGTCATGTACTTGAACGTATGAGTTACCACCAAGGCTACCTTCCATGGCGTAATGCAGTTGTGCAATTTTTCCTCGGCGGTATGACCTTAGCAACAGGCCAATCGGTTGGTCGTGAGGGCCCAAGTATTCATTTAGGTGCAACCGCAGGAAGCTGGCTTGGACAGCGCATGAAGCTACCCAACAATAGCATCAGAATACTCGTTGGCTGCGGAACAGCTGCCGCTATCTCTGCTAGTTTTAATACGCCTTTAGCCGGAGTGATTTTTGCGATGGAAGTAGTCATGATGGAGTACGCTGCTACTAGCTTTATTCCAATCATTATATCTTCTGTCAGTGCGACCGTATTATCTCGCATTGTTTTCGGTAATGACGTTGCCTTTACTGTGCCACCACTAGAGCTAAATTCTCTTTGGGAAATTCCTTATTTTATTTTACTTGGGCTTATCATCGGCTGCGTCGCAAGCGCATTTATCAAAGCCACTCAAATAATTTCTATTCAAGTTAAAAACTGGAACAGCTGGTTAAAATGTAGCGTCGCGGGTGCTTGCGTTGGCATTATTGCACTTGGTGCACCACAAGTTATGGGCATTGGTTATGACACGGTTAATTCCGCACTACATAGCCAATTGACTTTGCAAGTGCTAGCCATTGCTTTTGTTGCTAAGCTACTTGCAACGATCATTTGTTCAAGTATGTCCCTCCCTGGCGGGGTGATAGGCCCTTCACTATTCATCGGCGCTATGCTGGGTGGTTTAATTGGTAGCCTAGGCGAACTTCTATTTCCCAGCCATGTTTCCAACTATGCTTTTTACGCCATGATTGGCATGGCAGCTATGATGAGTGCAACTCTGCAGGCACCTTTAGCCGCTCTATTAACATTACTTGAGCTCACCAATAATCCTAATATTTTGTTACCAGGTATGCTAGTTCTAGTGATTAGCAACCTTGTTGTCTCTCAACTATTTAAACAACCATCGATTTTTCAGTCTCAAATGCAAGCAAAAGGGTTAGAGATGACCATTAATCCACTATCCCAGTATCTCCGCAGTGTTGGGGTTGCAGGTCTTATGGAAAGAAAAATCGCTATACTTGAAAAAGTTATTTCCTATCAAGAAGCTGAAGAAGCCCTTGAGAGCTCACCTCGCTGGATCCTTATCAAATCTGAATCAGTACCCATTTCTTTAATGCCGGCTAATGACCTAGCCCGCTATTTGATTCAGCAGAAAGAAGAGTTGAAAGAAGGCGATGACGAAGACTCAAGTCTGCAGCAAGATTACTGCCCAATTGATATTGATTTATTAAAAATTCCTGCCGATCGAAAAGATATTGCTTCTGTTTATTTGCAAGCCACCTTAGAAGAAGCACTTGACACTATGGATAGGGAGTCAGTTAATGCCGTTTATATATTCAGAACAACCGCTACAACCAACGACAAAATTTATGGTGTAGTCACTCGAGAAAGTATCGAATCTCACTATAGTTACAAACGTTAGTAAGCATAAAAGTTAATTGTTATTATCATTAAAAATAAGCAACTCATTCAAAGGCTAAATAATGGACCCAATAACATGGTTAGATACAGCTAATATTCTATGGATAAAAGCCTTTCATATTATCTTTTTTACGGCCTGGTTCGCTGGATTATTTTATTTGCCTCGACTTTATGTCAACCTAGCTATGACAGAAGATAATAATGTTTATCAACACTTGTTAGTCATGGCTAAAAAACTTTTTCGTTTTATTACACCCTTTATGGTTATTACTATTTTGCTAGGCATTTGGTTACTTTATCTAACACCCGTTTGGCTAAAGATGGGATGGATGCATGTCAAACTGACACTCGTCAGTTTACTGATTATTTATCACTTTATTTGTGGCTTTTATTTAAAGCAATTCAATACAAACAAGGTTAGCAAAAGTCATATTTACTTTCGCTGGTTTAATGAGTTTCCAGTTATTTTGCTATTTGTAGTTGTGATACTTGCTGTGATTAAACCTTTTTAACCACAGCAAAAAAGAAATGGTAAGAAATTCTAGAGCTAATTGATTCTAGTTATTATAACAAAGTTGTTTTTCTTCTTTACGGTACCAATCGGCCTTGTCAGTTTCTACAAAGGCATTGCAAGTTTTCATATCACCTGCATAAATATGTAAAGTCACAGCTGTAGTTTCATTACAAGCATTTCGAATAATGTGGTAATCATAAGGTGGAATTAACGTTCCAGCTTGACCAAGCTTGCAGTCCATTGTATCAACTTTTTTGAAATTAAAGTCGTCACCTTCACGCCCTATCAAGTCATATTGAGTCACTTCAATATTACCGTACCAAACGCCTTCTACACACCACATATCACAGTGATCATGAATAGGCGTGCCTTGCTCTGCTCCCCAAGTCATTGCGATGGCGGTATAACCATGCTCTTCACTATGATGAACTAATCGACGACCATAACCACTAGGTAAAACTTCAAGGGTTTCTGATGGTAGTTGAAGCTGGTTATTACCAATTAAATCTTCTAAAGCTTCTTTAACCTTCTGAGTAACTGTTTTGGCATCTGCATGACTAACCGCTTCATCTAAGCGAGCAATTAACTCATCACGACCAATACAATCTAATGTTTTCATTAACTAAACCTCTTTCTACATCTAAATAAAAAAGTACCCTATGAAGCTAAGGCAACTTTGCCATAGCTTCATAATACTTTCACAGATAAAACTTAACTGCTTTTCTGTCCAACAGAAAGCTCAATCAAGCCTTGCCCTTTGCTACATCAGCTTTGTATTCTTCCATCACCTCAGACATTAGTTTAATATCGCCTTCAAAAGTCTCAGGCAATAAAGGTCCAAAGCTAAATCGAATCATATTCATATAAGGGCTAGTGTAACTTGGATCTTTAGAGTGTGGTCTTCCCATATCACAATCACGCCCAGTCAAAATTGCAGCGCCTCGCTTGTATAAGCGCTTGTTCAACTCATCACAATTTAAGCCTTCAGGTAACTGCATCCAATGATAAAAGCCCCCTTCACCGGTAAACACTTTAAAGCCCATTTTTTCAAAAGCCTGGCGATATCTATCTCTTTGCCAGTTGTAGTGCTCTTCAACAGCCTTTCTTTGTTTCTCAATACGTGTTGGCTCAAAGAGTTTAACTGCATATAGTTGGCTTGGGTGAGAGACGCCTCCCATACCAAAAGAGCTAAAGTTGGAAAGTGTTTCAATATTTTTCTTAGAGGCAATGACCCAACCAATACGGATTCCAGGACACTGTAAGCCTTTAGTGCAAGCACCAAGAACAAAAACATTAGAATTATCTAAATCATTGACATACTGCAAACCACTAATCGCAGGCGAATGAAACATTTCATAAGCCTCATCTAATAAGATACCATTTTGGGACTGCTCTGCCATTTGAATTAATTCTTTTAACTCATCACCAGCGCGAGCATGACCTGTCGGGTTACCCGGGTTAGATATCACTGGAAACACATTCGTCTTATGATTCAAGCCACTACGATCAAAATACTCAGCATTACTCGGATGAAAATTATTCTCTGGCGTCATAGCAACTGTTTTCCAATTGATATTAGTCTGAGTCATCAAATCCAAATAGGCTGGCCACTCAACATTACCGATCCGAACCTCAACGTCTTTCTTGAGAAAGGTTAAAATAGCGTGAATACCTGGTCGACCACCAGCGAAAATCATCACATTATCGGTTGTAATGTTCGAGCCGTAATGAGTGTTGTAATAATCGACAATAGTCTCTTGCAGAAGCGGATGCCCCCAAGCTTTAGGATAAAACCGGTCTTCCCAAGTGACTTCTACAGACGAAGGTAGCTCAGGACCATCAAACTTTTCTAAAGGTGTTGTTAATGGAAAGCCTTGCGACCAGGGGTGAGTACCTTCTGTACCCATAAATTGCCCATAAGTATCTTTAAACGCATAAAGCGTTTCATATATTCCCATGGGAGGAACATCGTCAATTAGAAAGGAATTTTTTTGTTTCTCGCTCATAATTCTGCCATTTTGCTTCAAAAGGGGAATTATTAATCACGTAGCATAAAAAGTAAATGGCTATTTA
>CAYPMT010000097.1:0-2914 GCA_964411875.1 uncultured Kangiellaceae bacterium | reverse complement strand
GATATTTTCCTCTGGAATAATTTGATTGGCATCCTGAAGAATAGCTCCATTTGGTACCGCACCAACATCCTGATAAGTATATAAGTGAAACTCATGACCATTTTTGAGGAATGATGCAATACATAATTGCTCTATCACAGAGAGCTTATCACCTACCCAAAGCGACTGAATAATTGGTGTCTTCATATTAGCTTTATATAAGACGTTATATTTTCTTAAAAATCAAACTAGCCGAAACTGGAACACTTGATACAATACTTGATAGCTTTGCCAATTCTTTTAACTTATCAATACCCGGCATTAACAAAAAGCTGGGAGCATTCACTATTATCGGTTCAACAGTTGCTACTTGTATTTGGCTATTAATGAGTTTAGTCACTAAGAAATTTCCTCTCAATTTAACGGCTTGACCATGCAGCTCTAACTGAATTTCTTTATTTAAAACTAATGATTCACCAACAGATAATTTTTCGATAGCTTCAAGCTCAATAAAACTAGTAATTTTTGCGCTAGGAAACTGACTTATCTTAAACAGATGCTCTTTCATTCTATCATCACGAATAACAATATTCGTATCAACACTGGCTAAATCAATTTCAACAACTAGCTCACCTGTTTTAAGCAGCTCGCCTTGTACTTTTTTAAAACGATGTATTTCACCAATACTATTATTTTTAATCGATATAAATTTTATGCTTGATTGACTATTATCTAATTGCCAGCTAGATGCATCCACTGAACAACTCACCATAAATATCAATACTAGAAAAACTGTTAATAACCTCATATTCAACTCACCCAATAAATTAAGCCTTAGATCATTTTAGCGATAATACAGCCTTTTATTACTAACATTCAACTAAGAAAAGAGAGTTGGTTGTCGTTAAACTGTCATACGACTGAATTAGAATGCCTGACTTTAAATAATTGGGTCTTTGAAAAAAATGAACTACCACCATATGGTCAAATATAAACTTAAAGATAAGTTTAAACATATTAGATCATTCTACTGTGAACAGTGCCAAACAAATAAACCGAAAAACCTACCCATTCAGAAAAGCTGTCAACTTCAAGCTTTTACTTGGCTAGAAGATCAAGGTTCTTTATCTTCATGCTTTAATCAAAATAAACTTAAAGTTTGCTCTCAATGTGGCTCACAAGTGACTTATCAGAAAACTTTAGACGATCGCCTCACTAAAAAAACAATGGGAAAAACAAAACTTAACAAGTTTATCCGGGAAAATACCTGGAAAGTATAAATACCACCTAAACTCTCCTTAGATAATGGTTCCCAAATACAAAAAAGCCAGTCATAAACGACTGGCTTTTTTATGTTTAATTGACAACTATTTAATTGGCAACTACTATTTAATTGGCAGCTAAAGGTTATTTAAGACCTTTACAATTAGCATAGAAAGAAACCGTTGCTGGCCAATCAGAAAATATACCAATAACACCAACTTCCTGAGCTAAAACGTCCAACAAATTCATCATATCACCATCATTATTAATAGCTGGTGTTATTGACTGATAATACCAACCACCACCACTAGCCAGTGGACCAGAACGCTCTAATGTCCAAGTGATAATATCAAGTCCAGCTGCTTTAGCTTTATCAGCATAAATTGATGGGCTGATTTTGTCTTTGTCATTTAAATCAACAAGCATCCAAGTAGGTGGAGCAATAATGTTTACACCTTGAGAAACCAGTTCATCCATAGAGGGTGACCAAGTTGATGGCTCACGAAAGTTAAAACTTGGATCACTATAACGACCATCTAGATAAACAGCTTGTTTACCATAATTTGGTGTCTTATTGATCCAATAAATCACATCATTTAAATTAAATGATTGAGGATAAACAGCTTTAGGCGATATACCTGCTTTTCTATACTCATTGATCATTTGTTGTGCATAATCTTCTTGGGTGTAATCACCCTCATAAGGCATATCAACACTAGGTGACTTCAACTCAGGTGTCATTTTTACGCCAAGCGACTTAAAAAGCTTAATACTTTCAGCATGCGTTAGTAATGTACCATTTTGAGAATAAAGGTCCGTTCTCCAACTGGCTGTTCCATCTAAATACTCTTCAACCGTCGTTGCACGAGTGTTTGCGGCATCCATTTTTCCTTTCAAAGTTTTAAACTCAGCTAAAGTAATATCACTGGTACAACAACGCACTTTCGCTGACTCAACCAAATTACCATCAACATCATAAGTTGCTGGCTCAAAAGGAACTGAGCATTTTTCAGCAAGAGGTGTTGCTAAAATATTAGTGGTTGTGTGCAAATCACATTGAGAGTGACGACAGACTAACTCACGGTCTTTTGTGAAAGTGACATCACACTCAAGAATACCTGCGCCCATTCTTGCTGCAGCAATATAGGACTGTTTAGTGTGCTCAGGGAACTGCATAGGAGCACCACGATGACCTATAGAAAAGTCTGTTTTAGTGAAATGCTTTAGTTCGTTACCACACTCTTTTAATTCCTTTCTTAATGGCCCAAAGTCCATATCATTGACCAAATAATAAGGACGAGGTCCTAACTGAACATGCTTTCCCTTGCTCTTATTCTTTCCTTTCAAACTCTTAATAGACTAATCTGAATCGTTATTCTCAGCAGCTGACACTGAACCTGCAAAACTTAAAACAAAAAACAAAATACCTGAAAAAGCTAACAATTTTTTTAGACTTATCACTTTTTTTCTCCTGGAAATTTAACAAACGGTCAGAAGAATGTAGTCAATTTTTATGGCGGGTTAATGACAGAATGATTGAGGTTTAGTGACGAAAATAAAAAAGGCCGATGATATCACCGGCCTTTTCAAAGAGTTGTTCAAATTATAAAAGATTAAGCAATAATTTTAGCAACCACGCCAGCACCAACCGTACGACCACCTTCTCGAATAG
>CAYPMT010000096.1:0-9075 GCA_964411875.1 uncultured Kangiellaceae bacterium | reverse complement strand
TTCTGCAACACGCGGTTCACTCACTATTCTGAAAACATATTCATCATCAACTTCTGTCAACATTAAAGTCTTTCTTTGTTCTTCAATTAACTTGAAAAAAATATTTTTCATTTCTGTTAATTGCGTTGTTTCAATTTGAGACTCTAAATACTGAATGTTATTAATTGCTTTCTGTTTATCTTTTGCCTGAAAATGTTTGTTAAGCATTTTAATAAGAATATCAGCCCACTCTTTTGCTAAAACAGGTGAATAATATTCAACTGACAAAGTTATTAATCCTGTCGCACTATCTTTTTCAACTGCAACTCTATCTTTTATCTTTTCGAATAGCTCCCAGCTACTTGGTTCTGACTTCCTATTTTTACTTGGCTTCGGTTCTCTAACCCACTTTTGATTTTTAACATCATATAAATCACCATTAATAATCAGTTGGTTAGTATTTCTCTTCCAGCCAATTGCAGCAAACATTTCAACTTCCAGTTGATTTTCTCGGATAAACTTATCCAAAAACCCCCATGTCTTAATAACTTCCACAGCAATATTGGTTTTACTTTCATCATCACCGAGCTTAACACCTGTTATCGAAGCAATTCCTCCAAGACTTGAAGCTAGCTGTGATAACGCGGAGGAGCTTGAGTGGCCTTGCGAAGCCAAAATTGCTGTTGATTTATACTGATCAGGTAAAAATAGAGCATAAGCGAGCGATGCAACACTAAACATAAATACAATACCAATAATTGTCCATTTATTAAACCATCCAACAAGCAAAAGCTCTCGCAAACCAATACCATCACTCTCAGAGGCAACCAGTGTGCTTTTAAGGTTAGATAATTCTCTTATTTGAACTCTAAGCTCTTCTTCTCTTTTTGTAATTTCTTTCTCTGACATAAAGTAAAATCTTCTAATAATTACACTAAAAACTATAGTTAAATAATTGTAACTCTTTTTCAAACATATGAACTATTTTTTTCTTTTCTTGTTCACCAATTAACTCTTTATAAGGTTTTTTCTTAAAGCCAGACTTAGCCATAGGTAGCTCTAACTCACAAGGAATACCAAGCCTAGTTCTAACTTCTTCTAGCTCATCCTTCAAATTTTCATACTTACATATTTTATCAAGCACAACTTCGCCATCAATTGTATATAAATCTATTCCCCGAGTTTTTAAGATTTTTGGTTTCTTTGAGTTAAAATATTCAGCAAAAGCAGGACGTGGCTCCTTGCGATTAACCCAGTAATAATGAGAAGCCAATTTATCATAAGGGTTTCTTTCAATACAAAATTTATAATAATTACTCCATACATCTTCACCTACTAAAGCTTTTACTTCAGATGCTGACATATGATTATAAAAACTCATTTTTTCTTTTCTCATTAAAAAAAATTTTGCAAAGTCAAATAAGTTATATTTTTTAATGTCTGCCTTATAATTCTGTGCACCTAAATAATTAAGCTCTTTTCTATGAGACTCATCTACATCACTGATAGGCGTTATAATATCTCCAGGTGTACAATATTTTGATAGTGCAATTTCTACTGAAGTACCAGCAGTTTTATTAGTTTTGATAAAAATAAATTTATATTTATGTGAAATAATCATTATACCCCCCTAAGAAAATAATAATAATATTGTAACAAACAAGTTAAAATAGCACTGCGATTTTAAGTTTTTCTTTACAAAACTTTCTAACCAACAAGTTTTTAATTAAATCAGCAATACCTGCAGCTAAAGCACACCCAACAACACCATATAATGGTATTAAAATAAGGCATAAAACAACTAAAATAATAGTTGATAAGGCTAAAGCATAAAAAGTATATTTTTCATGTCCAGTCATAGTTAAAAGTATTCCAACTGGCCCAATTAACACATTAAAAAACTGACTTATCGCTAGAATAATTAATGGTGTTACTTGTTCTGTAAAGCCTTCACCAAAAACTCTCATAATAGAGTCACTCATTAAAACAATTAATATAAAAAAAGGCAGACTAAAACTACTAATCATCAAAGTACTTTTTCTTACTACTTTTCTTAAATTATCCATATCTGAGTTGGTATAGAGTTCTGCAAACTTGGGCGATAAAACACTTGTTACTGTTGCCAAAGCAAAACTAATCATTGTTGTAATACGATTTGAAATACCAAAAATACCAACATCTGAATTGCTAGCGAATATACCTAATATAAATAAAGGCACCCATGGAATAAGAGCTCGTTTTAATATTGAATTAACAAAAAGAGGCTTACATGTATTCCACAGTTTCTTCCTAGAATAGCTCGCTTCTTTAGATTCAATAAAGCCTAATGATTTAAACCAAAAATAAACTCCACACACTAAAGAAAATAACGAAGCAATCACATAGCCCCAGACAGCACCTAATATTCCAGAATATAAAACTAGTGGATAGATTAAAACTAAACATACTGCTGGCAAACCTACACTTTGTACAAATAAGGCATATTTAATTTTTTTCAGACCTTTCAAACTTTCTGCATGCAAGTTAAATAGTGAAAAAGGAAGTATCGCAAAACTCATCCATCGGATTAATTCAGATAATTTTTCATCACTAAAAATAACAGAGGCAATCCAAGGCGCAGTGATAAATATTATGCATGTAAGTAACAAGCTGCTAGTAATAGCTATACGCATTGATAAGAAATAGACGCCTTTAACTTTGTGCCACTCTTTCAATGTTGCATGTGTTGCCACATACCTTAGTAATGCATTATCTAAGCCTAACCTACTAACAACAGAAGCAATCGAAATAACAGAAAGTGATAAAAAGTACATCCCTGTACCTTCTGCACCTAATATCCTTGCTAAGAAAATGCTAAAAGCAAATGAAAGCGCAGCGCCAATAACTTTCAAAATAAATGCAACAATAGTTCCATTAAATACATCTTTCATATGAAAGTCTAAATAAGAACTCTTAAATCGCGATACAACTTTAGACAACATAAAAAATCAATCCAATCAGTTTAAATGCTGTGTCCAAGACAAGGATACACGAAACTTATCTTCGATTCTGTCAAAGCGATCATATAACTCATCAGTATAATCTAGCTCTATATCAAACTGCCCTAATGAAGAGGAGATATACTGCCATAAAAGCTTTAACTGCTTAAAATCTTGTAGAGCATTGGGTGAGAGACCATGCAACCCTTGACTATCAGTATTAAGCTCTATTGCTGAGTAAGAAAGTCTAACTTGGTGTTTTTTACTTAATCGAGATAAAACACCAAAACTCAAAGCCTCTGAGTCATTATCATAGGTTGAGCCGATTGCTCGGCCATAGTAGCGATAACCTTCTGGATAAATAACACCATCATAAGTCTGATTAAAATCATCTTTGTCTAATATTGTATCAGTCGACTCCACAAACCACTTCCAATGAGTATCAAACCAACCAAAAGAAGAAGTAATACCGAACTGGGTCACTTTTTCCGAGGGCAAGAATTTAGTTTCATCTTCACCATAAGCACTTGCGTAAAGACTAATAGGATAACCAATCGGTAATGTCCATCTTAAATCAACACCGCCAATACGATCACCACTGTCACTATAATTATCCGTACAATTTGCATCTGAAACCAGCTCACAAGATTGCTGTGCAAAAAAGTTATCAAAAAGACTACTTGCTGACTCAGTTCGTCCTTCACCACCCCATAAAGCGCTAGCTCGTAAAGATAGCTCAAGTGTACGATGTGGTTTAATCGTGAACGAAAGGCCTGTTAACTTAACATCTTCTGCACTATTAATTTCTGCACTTTCAAAAGAAGCCGTCGATTGAACAATACTTCGAATACTACGTGGGTCATCAAGTTTTGCTGCATAGAGCTTAAAGTCCCATGGCCCTAACCAGCGAAGCACTGGTAACTCAGAAGCTTTTGAGTAATTTCTTTGTATATGAACGCCCATAGGTGGCCTAGCATTATTAGATAGTAAATTATTTGAATTCCAACTCGGCCCCCACCACTGCTCAATAGCTCCAGCACTGACAACCCAATTACCTAGAACCGCTGCTAAATAACTACCATCATAATGAGTTTTATCACCATCAAATGGCGCACTCACTCGAGTTACTCCAATATTCCAAGCAAAATGTTTACTCACACCAAGATATCTTGCCGTAAGTTGATTATCTCTAGCATTATCACCAAAGCTTCTTAATACTTGTTCACCATTAGTTGCTGATAGTATTAATTCTTTAGTTCTTAACTCCATTGAAAGAGCTGTACTACCTGCTTTTTTCACTCGCCAAAAAACAGCCTTGTAAATATCTGGGATATCTTCAGGCTTAGTTAAATCAAGATCTTTCATGATACCTGACCACATCAATGGGTAAGTCGTTATCGGTGTAGAAATAATGCCTATGTCCGATAACATTTCGATATCCGCTCTTAGAAAAGCATCCTGAGTATTAATCCATGGCTCAGCTTGTAACTTTTGAGTCACCAAAATAATTACGAGGATAGCCAATTTAAATAAGATTTTTAATGGCTTAAAATCAACCAAAACAGTTTTTAAATTCAAACTAATTCTCTCCATCATTTTTAGTACCTAATCTTATCTTCGTCACGAAAAACCAGTATCGCCAAAAGGACTTATTCAAAATGAAACTTTAAGGCAATACTATTCTTACTTACCAAAACCTAAGCTTAATCCAAACGAAAAACTCGGTAGCCTAAAGCAATTTGATACACAATCGTGCTCACTCTCGACCAAAGATCTAAAGACTTAATCCGATCCGTATCTACTGGGACTACGATAGCATCACCCGGTTTTAACTTATCTCGCCCATGAGTCAACCAACCACTCTGATTGGGTAAATAAACTGAACCATCAGCTCTCACAACATACAAGCGGTCATCATCCGCTCGATTAGTCAAACCACCACTCTTCTCTAAATAATCATCCAAAGTCCAACTAGTATGATATAAATGCGACGTTGGATGTTGCACTTCACCTAACACTGAAACCTCTTGGCGCAACGAAGGTATAACTAAACTATCATTCTGCTTTAATTGGATATCAGCAGTTTTGGAGGATAAAACACCTTCTAAGTCGATAACCAAACGACCGAGCGCTTCAGTCTCTGATAAAGCCTCCAATAACTCCTCACCTTCTTCTAAATCAATTTCTCCTTTACCGGCATTCGACTCCTCCAACTGACTTGAAGCTAAATCACGACGCATCCGCTCTTTTAATTCTCTTAAACGCTTTAACTCTTGACGCCTCAAGGATTCGCGCGTAAACACCGCTGCTTCAACGTGAGCCATTGACGTCAAACCGCCTGCTCGTGATACGACTTGAGACAAAGTTTCTCCTCGACGAAATGAGTACTTTCCCGGGAAACGCACTTCACCGCGCAACTCAACTAATTGCTCTTCTCGATACTCTGGCGTCCCAAATATTGAAAGTTTATCTTTTGCCTGTATGCGAAAATTACCTTTACCCATGAGTTGTTCAGCTAAATTCACTTTAATATGTTCAACTTTTGCTTCACTTAAGTTACTTAAGTCGCTTCGGGTGACTTCTGCGTGCACCAAATAAGATGCCTCTTTTAAACCGCCCGCCAACAACACTAAGTCACGTAAAGTCATTGCTTCGCTCAATGGATAAACACCTGGCAAACGCACATGACCACCCACTTCAACCAGACGCATCAAACCACCTTGAGCCGTTTGTTGTTTTAACCGTTTGATTAATGGTTCAAGCAATTCAACTCGCTCCGAATTATGATCAAAAACAACCACTTCATCCATCGGTGATAACACGATATCCGCCTCACGCTTACCCGCCAATAAACCTGCTAAATCAACATGCAAAACAGAAACCTCACGTAAAGGTAAACTCGTCCGTACAACCAAGGCTAAATTTAAATCGGCATCCAACTCAAAATCTTTTACCGAGTCAATCAATCCAGATAACCGCAAACCCTGTTGCCACTCGACTGTCCGCGGACGGACAAATCGCCCAGTTAAACTAACCACTCTGTCATACTGGGATAACACACTACCAATCTCAACTCGGTCACCATCCACTAAACGCTTTGACTGAGCACTTTTTTGGGTTAAATCCAAGTCTAACACTGTCGAAAAACCACTCTTATCCTGACGAGATAAGGATGATAAAGATGGGTAAGACTTTGCCGAATAACCACCGGCTAAGCGAACTAAGTCGGATAAACGTTCATTACCTTTCAACTCATAAACCGCTGGCCGCTTTACCTCACCGTTAATGCCTGCTGTTAAACCAACGGGGGGAATGTAAATCACATCGCCCGGTAATAAACTCACATCATTACGTGTGTCACCTCTTTGTAATAAGTCATATAAGTCTAAGCGTGTAACAACTCTGCCTTGACGTTTTAATTGAATATTTCTCAGTGAACCAATGCGTTTAACACCACCACTCACTAATAAAGCATTGGTCATAGTCGATAACGCACTGACAGTATAAGAGCCAGGCTTATAAGCCTCACCTAAAACAAACACTCGAATAGAACGAAGTTCGCCTAAAGCAACTACCGCTCGACCACCAATCATTTGCTCGGCAACCTTATCTTCAATCAACTTTTTTGCCCCCGAATAACTTAAACCGGCTACCAGTATTGGACCCAACTCAGGAAAATGGATAACGCCGTCACGGGCCACCGCCAGCTCATACTTTTCATTAACTTTACCTAACAATTGAATATGAAAAGTATCCCCCGGTCCTATCACATAGTTTACTGGAATAGGAATATCCGTCGCAGGTGCAAAAGTAGTCGGCACCCCAGCAAACAAATCATAACCATAATAGGGCAAGCCATTTTCATCTTGAAACTCTCTCTCCTTTGAAGGTGACGGCTCATCTTTCTCTTTTAACTGTGATAATGCATCTGTCACTATATTGGCACCACTAATAACCCCTCGCTCATTAGTTGATATTTCTGAATCCCGTGGCAATATGGTTGGTAACGATTCAACTTGCTTCTTATCTGCTGCTAGCTTTACCTTAAGAGAGTCGCATAATGCATCAATATCATAACCCGCTGACTTGGCTAATTCTCGCTCTTGCTGTGTAATATCTTCACACTGCGAGCGAAACTGACTAACATCCAATTCCTTAGCATTCAACGAAGAAAATACTAGCCATAACAAACCGCTAGAAGCCGCTATTAATAACCATTTCATATTTGACACCCCTTCCAAATTAAATCCCCTCATCATAACACGCTACCGCCCTTAAGTTATGGCCCTTAATATGCCTAAAAATATAAGATAACTAGAATTAACCGCCCATTATTTTTCACTATTACTGTAACGGTTAACGACTAAAATAATTAAAAAGCACCCTGAAAAACTCACTTGGCTCGATTAAAAATCAACTTTTATTTGTTTATTCTCTAGCTCTAACTTATTTTGCTTACCCAAAAAATCAATCAAGATTAAAGAACGAGTTTCTCCACAGCTGGTTTGATACAAACCTTTTAGCCCTTTAAAAGGCCCTGATAAAACTTCAATTTTATCACCTTCATTAAAACACTTTCTAATAACTCTGGTTTTATTGGCAACACTTTCTTTAATCAATAACTCAACCAAGTCTTGCGGTACTTTAGAAGCTTTTCCTGCAAAACGAACCCAATCTCTTATACCTCGAGTCGAGCGAACTTTATGCCATAATGCGTGCTCAGGGAAAAGGTGTATAAACACATAACCTTTAAACATAGCTTCAGTAACGACTATCTTTTTACCGGCTCGAATTTTTTCAACACTAATCGATGGCGCAAATGCCTTAACGCCTTGACTATACAAATTTTCAACCGCTCTGAACTCTTCTCGAGGCTTGCTCGACGCGAGATACCATAAACAATCTGAGTCAACTTTAAACATTTTCTTAAGCGACCAATAAAGAGCTTAGTTTACTTACTACTTTTTCCAATCTTAACCAGCTAACACCAAGATTAGATGACAAAGGCTTACCAATAGATAGCCTTGATGGGAAAAAACCTTTATTTTTCTCATCAATCCACTTTAAAACACCCACAACCCCTTGTTTTTTCATAAGCTGTCTATAATCATCTTTTTTCATTGAAATATAACTAATACCTTTTACCAAAACATCATAAACACACCAGTTTTTTTCAAACAAACCTATTTTAAAATCTAACTCAAAACTGGGCAGATTCTTTGGAATTAGCTTTATTTTTAAATATCCACGTGTCTGTTTTGTATTTAAACGTATTTTCACTAACTCAAAAGTCTGACCATCATAATAGGCGAAACCTTCTTGCACATAACGTTGCAGGGTATTATAAAAGCCCGCTTTTAAAAGCCTTTGCTCTTGCGCTGGTAACTTTTCCCATATGTTCTTGGAAAATAGTTGTTTCAATAATTGATTTGAAGACCATATTGGTATTAGAGACTCGTCAACAAAAGCAGCAAGCATTTGTGGCGAAACACTAAACTCATTTTGATTGAGCTTAAGCGAGTCATTGATATGAGCAATTAGAGCACTAAAATGGCGCTCTAAATCAACCTCAAGGGTCGTCTTTGCCGAAGCAAAAGTCTCCAATTGAAAAAACAGCAGTAACAAAACCACTAACAACTTATGAAACATAAAATTGACAATTCCCTAGGGTCAAGCAACGGCGCATTTTAACTGATTTATATATAAAAAGATATAAAAAAACACCAGTTTACATAAGCTTAGGCACTAATTATGCCCGTGAATAAAGGAAAGTGATAGCGAAATAAAGCTGAACTTTGTCACAAACAAGCAATAAATTTAACATTTAAATAACTAGTGAAAAACCAAACTGTAAATCTACTTATTCAGTTAATCAGGCTATGAAACTAATTTATCTATTATCTATGGTGATTGGTAGTCGCGAGTGGATTATTCCGTATGTCCCTATACTCCACCCTTCGGGCCATCGTCGTCCCTCCGATGTTCAAAATTGTTCCTGACAATTTTGTCAAACCGAGTTCTCGTCAACTCTTGCCTACCATAAAATGGTAGTCGCGAGTGGACTCGAACCACCGACCCCCACCATGTCAAGGTGGTGCTCTAACCAACTGAGCTACGG
>CAYPMT010000095.1:0-9098 GCA_964411875.1 uncultured Kangiellaceae bacterium | reverse complement strand
TTACCTTACCAACCCATTCTGGTATTAATATCAAGGTTATTAATAAAATAAAAAGGTGCATTCAACTTGCTTTAGATTGATTTTCTATCCATCTTTACCCATGAGCTTAAGCTGCTCAATAATTTGTTTCACATTTTTAACTTTATTTTTATTTGCAACAAGAATAGTATTTTTTGTATCAACAACAACAATATCATCAAGACCTAAAATAGAAACCAAACGATCTTCACCATAGACTAAACAGTTTTGGCTATCTAGCGTAATGACATCACCTAAAATATAATTACCATATTCATCTTTTGGACTAACTTTCCAAATTTCAGACCATGATCCAATGTCACTCCAGCCTGCATCCAAGGGGAAAACGGTAACACTAGATAATTCATTGTCACAAAGTGGTTCCATAACGGCATAGTCAATAGATTCTGATGGACACTGGGAAAATATCTTTTCATCAATACGAATAAAGTCCAAGTCTTTATGGGCTGTATCAATACTTTGTTGGCAGATATCTAGCATGTCAGGTTGATACTTTTTTAATTCTTCTAAATAACGACTTGCTTTAAATAAAAACATGCCACTATTCCAAAAATATTCACCCGAGTTAACATAAGCTTGTGCTTTTTCTTCGCAGGGCTTTTCTACAAACTGTTTAACTAAAAAACTATTCTCGTTCAAAGCTTTATCACGATGAATATAACCATAACCTGTTTCAGGCGATGTAGCAGTAATACCAAAGGTTACTAACCGCCCCTGTTGAGCAAGCGCTTCCGCTTGTTTGATAACCTTAGTAAAAGCGGTTGTATTTTGAATGATATGATCTGCAGCTAATACCAGTAACAGGGGATCTTCGCCTTGCTGCATTGCTTGTATTGCAGCTAAAGCAATAGCTGGTGCAGTATTGCGCCCTTCTGGCTCAAGAATAATTTCACTCCAACCACCAAACTCACGCAATTGTTCTGCTACTAAAAAGCGGTGCTCATTATTACAAATCACATAAGGTTTTTGGGCATTAAGTCCCGTTAATCGTTTAACGGTATCTTGGAGCATCGTATTATCTCCAATAATATTAAGAAATTGTTTTGGGTACATTTGTCGAGACATTGGCCAAAGTCTTGTACCTAAACCTCCTGCCATAATAATAGGTAAAATCACTAATCTATTACCTAATAAATTAATGGCTTAAACAATAAGCCAATTTGCTTAAAAGTTACCATCTACCTCTATCTGAATACACAAAACCAATTTCAATTGTTTTTGAATTATTTTCATTCACTGAATCAGTTACTTGTTGTGTAGCCTCTCTTTTAGTAACAGCAATAAAATATGAGAGTTTAGGAGAATAGTTATGGTTATATCTTATACCATAATTCTTTATTTCATTTGCATTCACATTACCACTAGCATCTACTCGATCAAAACCTCTTTTTGATAAAGAGTAAGATAATACTAAATTGGAATTTAATGCAGTATTAAGCAATCTAGACATAGAGTAGCTAACCGTCGCGTTATATTGCTTTTCTTTCTCGAATTGTGCATCAGCTCTAGATAATTGTCTTAATCGACGATCAGTATAGGTTAAATTTGTTCTTAAATAAGTCCCATTAATAGTATAACCCAATCGATAATCTTTAGACTCTTGAGCGGCTAAAGCATTATTAGCTTGCTGATTAACACTACCATTAGAAACTGAGTCAGTATTCAAAACCTGATTAACACCATCAAAATACCCCAGCTGTAAGGACTGCATGCGATTAACCTGTCTGGAATAATTGACTTGAGAATAGTTAAGCTTAGTTTTTCCATTTATATCATCTTTAACTTCGCTGAGACCATACTCCAACTGTAACTGATTAGCCACACCATTAATCGATACACTTAAAAATAAATCTTGTTGCTTGTAGTCTAGAGCTGACTCATCATCAAAATCATTTGATGACTGCTGAAGATTTAGAGCTAACGTATTGATTTCAGTTAATCTTTTTTGATAACTCGTTGCATACTCATAAACTTTTCTAGAATCATTTTGCAATATTATTCCATCTGACTGTTCACCATCATCACTTTTTAATTTAATAACATTAGCTGAAAAATTTAATCTGTCTGCTGGGTTTAAACGAATAAAGTAGCTAGGGTTGGCAGCCAAAGTTTGAATATCTCTTAAATTATTCACGCCCTCAATAGAAAAGCGGTTTCTAGGTGCTTGAGAAACATTAGCTAAGAAGTTGACGAAAAAATTAGTGCCGCTTGGATCATATCGAACAACACCTTGAAAATTTTTATTCTTTTCATCTTCAAGATCATCGTCGCCAGAGATGGAATACTTGGTCAATAAAAACTGGCTTGCTGCATTAATATTCCATTCTGAAGTTGCCGATGAGTTGAGTGTAAAGTCAAACCCTGCGGTATAAGCTTTACCTTCGCCACCACCAACTCGCTGAGTGACGTTATTGCTATCTTGAGCACTTGTGTTAATTGAATAACGAAAATCAAGTGCATGGCTTAAGGAAGGAAGTAACAGCGATAAAAATAGTAGGAGCGCAACAGAATATTTCAACATGTTTTTACGCCATTAAAATTGATTGAGCACAATTCCTGATAGTTTCTTCTCACCAATCACTAATGAAGCATGAGTGATTTCTTCTTCGGTGCATTTACCATAAGGTACAACTAAGATAACAAGATCGCATAACTCCACCAAAATTCTTGCATCGGCAGAGTTAATGATACTTGGTGCATTGATAACGGGAAACCTATCGGGATAACGACTGACTAACTCATCAATAAAGTCTTTCATTTTATTCGAGGTGAAATATTCAGCTGAGTTTTCTCTTACCAAACCACTTGGAACAAATCTTAAACGTTTGACTTTGCTCTTGTGAAGAATGCTATCACAATCACTATCTTCTGCTTCTAAATAATCAATTAGGCCTTTTTCATCACTCATACCAAAAACATTATCCAAGCTAGAACTCTGAATATTCGCTTCAATTAATGTCGATGTTTTAGCTCCATCTAGTGCAAAAGTTGCAGCTAAATTAGCCGCGACCATAGCGCTTTTATCATCAGGCACAACAGAAGTAACTAAAGTAATAAAATTACTTTTTTCGCTGACAGCCAAAAGCTTAGTTCTTAAGTTTCGATATTGATCTAACAATAAGGAATCTTTCATATTGGCAAAGATCAATTTTCTTTCTTCAAGCTCTTTAGCCGAATAAAGCTCCGACTGCTGCATTTTAGAAATTTCTGATCGCGAAGAAACTAACTCGCTGGTTTCTTTTTTCTTCGGAATAACTGGTGAATCATCAATATCAGACGACAAAATCGAATCAACATCATCTTGATTTTTTTTATCATCCTCTTTTTTATTAGCGTTTTTCAGTCCTTTAAGAACGGCTTTTTCTAGTAGGCTCATAATGCATAACTCTGTGTCTTAAGATGAATGGCATAAGCGTAAACCACCCATACAGAAAGTATAGTCAAAACCATAACAGACGCTTTTAAATAGTTACCCTTCTTTTCTTTAGAAGCTTGAGTTTCGTGTACCGAAGCCCAAATGGGCAAACGACAATTCTCACGAATAACCAAATCACTCCTAATTTTTTGATCAACTAAAGTTAAGCCATAAACTAAACCGACAGGTATAACTAAACTTAATGCTAAACCAGCTAAAATAATGTGCAAGAACTGAGGCCCCTTAGGTGATGTTGGAAAAGAAGCTTCTTCTTGAATTTTCAAAGTTAAACCTTGATTGTTAATATCAATATTCATCGATATTCGAGCACTTTCTCTCTGACCTAACAAATTCTGGTAAGTATTTTGATTAATCGAGTAATCACGAGTAAGTTCAGCCTCTTTTGCTTCAACAGCATTAATGCTTTCTAAGGTTTCTCTTTCTCTTTCAACAAAGCTAAGCAGTTGATTACGCTTATTGTTTAACGAAGTGATCTCGGTTTCAATTTTAAGTATTTCAGAACGCAAGTTTCTTGCAATTGTTCCCGTAGGAGCTTGACGCTTACCTTGTTTAGCCATTTCAAGTCGCTTCTCTCGCTCTTCAGTAATTTGCTGGCGTAAACTGTTTATCTGGCTTTTAAGCTGCACAATATCTGGATAGCTGTCATGATAGTTTAGCTTTAATTCTTCTAACCTATCCTCAAAACTTAAAACCTTTTCATTGAGTTGGTTTTCACGATCTAAGCTTACTTTATTATATGAACCACTTTCACCTGCTAACTGTTTACGTAACGAAAATAAAACGGTTTCTTGTGAAGAAATATCAATATCAAGCGTTTCTAGCTCTCGCTTTATTTCAATCAACCTTGAATTAGCATTCGATTTAGCATCTGGTGAAGCATCGATATTACTAGAACGAAATTCTTTAATAGCCTCTTCAGCAGCTTGCAATTTTTGATGGTAAAGCTTGACCTGATTATTAATAAATTCATAAGCTGAACGACTTTCTTCACGCTTGACCATTAAACTATCATCAATAAATATTGAGGTCAGAAGTTTCGTCGTCTCATGCGCTTTTTCTGGATTCACATCTTTATAGCTTATCTTGATAAGGTTTTCGCCAGCATTTTCTACCGAAGCATTGTTTTCAATTTGATACATTTTTAAATCGACAAACTTAGCATCATTTAATTTTTCTTCATCATCCGCAAACCAAAACTCTGATCTTAATACTTTTTCTGTTGTTTTACGGCTATAGATAATTTGTTCAGCCGTTTTAACAGTAACGCCTGTTGTAACAGCGGTTCCCTCCATAAGTGGTTGCAAAATATTTTGTGTATCAGCAAACACTGTGCTTGATGAAGTGTAGACTCTAGGCCAAGACCAGGCGATAACTAAAAAAATAAGTGATGTAAGAATATAAAGAAAAATAACTAAGCGACGCCTAGCCCAAACTTCCTTTTGTATAACTCTAAGAATAAAACTAATATTACTATTCATATCTTAATTAAAAAACTCTTTCTGGGACAATCAAAATATCGCCTGGCTGAACTAAAATATTCGTTCTTAAATCGCCACCTTTTAAAATATCATCCAAATCAATATTAATTTTTTCAACCTTACCATCAATACGACGATAAAGTTTAGCGCTATTTGCGGATGCAAACTCATTAACCCCACCAGCAGCTAACACGGCATCAACAATCGTCATTCCTTGGCGAAAATTAATCGATATGGGGCTCCTAACAGCACCAGTCACTCGAACTCGCGATAAATATTCATGACTCCTTAATTCATTTAAAATAACTGAAACTTGAGGATCACGAATAAACTTAGACAAACGTTGTTTAATTTCTTCAGCCACTTCAAGCGGCTCCCGACCACCAGCAACAATTTCACCAGCAAGCGGAACTGAGATTTTCCCATCAGGTCTAACTGGAACTTGGATAGATAAATCGGGGTTTTTCCAGACATTGACAGAAACAACGTCATCAACTCCAATATAATATTGATCAACCAGCAAATTTTTATTCTTGCTAGCTTCCTCATAATCAACGGATTCGGGCAAACTGCTACATCCACCAATTATCAGTAACACACTCAAAAGTAATGTTTTTTTCATCATTTATTGCCTATCTTGCGCCTTTTGTTAACACAATGATTTCTACTGTCTGTAATAATATCAAAATATCCATCATTAACGAATGGTTTTTAACATAATAAAGGTCATATTGAAGTTTATTATAAGCATCTTCTTCATTAGCTGCATAGGGATATTTCAACTGCGCCCATCCCGCTAAGCCTGGCTTAACCCTGTGCCTGTAGCTATAAAAAGGCATTTTTCTTTCTAAATCTTCAACAAACTCAGGTCTTTCTGGACGCGGCCCTACAATACTCATGTCACCCCGCAATATATTTATAATTTGTGGTAACTCATCAATTCTCACTTTACGAATAAATTGGCCTACTCGGGTCACTCTAGCATCATTTTTTGCTGCCCATTGTGCTTTTCCTGCTTTTTCGGCATCAACAATCATGCTACGAAATTTCAATAACTGAAACGGTAGACCGTTAAAGCCAACTCTTGTTTGATGGTAAAAAATGGGGCCTTTGAACCCGCTTTCAATAAAAATCAACAATATCGTCAACAATAAAACAGGCAGCATAATAAGCAAAAGAGTCAGGCAGACTAGAATATCGAAACCTCGAGATAAAAAGTCCTGAAAACTGCCTCGAGCAGAACTTTCATTAAAAATCATCCATGATGGACTAAGCATATCAAGTCGTAACATACTTCTTTCTCTCTCCCAAAAAGAGACAAAATCCATGATATTGATACTCGATAATTTACAGTCAAGCAATTGATTAACCGGCAATTTTTTTCGCCGGTCACTAATTGCAACAACAATTTCATCAATATCGTATTCGTCACAATAGCTCGCCAGATCATCATTGGGATCAATTAGGTATTTGCTAGGAACATTGATATCTTGAGTTTCGATTGGGATAAACCCATGAATCGTGTAACTCACATTTTTCGGCGACAATTCACGCTTCATAGTCGGCTCACCCATCAAGCTTTTTGCTAATTTACCAGCACCAAGCACTAAAATTTTTCGACGCAAAACACGCCGATCAGAAGTATGGTAAAAAACTATCCTAATTAGAACGATGACAATGAAAGACGAAACAACTGAATAACCAATTAGGCCTCGTCCAAGCAGAACTGAAGGGAATATATAATAAATTACAAACAAGGCTAATGTACTAAGTAGTATGCTTAAAGATACACGTACAGCCGTATAAGGGAAATAATGCTTGCCTTGGTTTTCAGGAACCAGATATTGCCCCATAGCGGCCATCCCTGAGAGCATAACCAAAGTAAAAACAAATGCTTTTGTTGAAAGTGCTGGCTGCCAACCAACTTCGCTAAACCGTAAATAAGCTGCCAAGTAGATACTACCAAAAAAAATCGCAAACTCGACTAATAAGAGCAAAAGAAATGAGGTTCTAAAATGATGGTTAAATAGCTTAACTGTTGGCATTGAACACAAAAACCTTTAAATTTAAGACCACAAAGCATGGCCATATCTTCCATAAATAGCAAATAAAATCAATATGTTAAGTCAAGATTGTTATTCGCTATTATAAAAGCAAAAAAATAGACTGTCTCTTATTTTCCTGACATTAGACAGAACAACTCAATAAAATGTCACATTCATTATAGTAAGTGTAAACATGCTAGCCATAGAATATTTCAAGCACATGAAACATATCTAGAGTCGTTCTTTAACAAACGTTGCTAAACTATTAACCGACTCAAAAACCTCAGCCTCAAGTTCATCATCCTCAGCAACGAAACCAAACTGCTCTTCCAAGCTAGTGATTACGGAAACAATAGCCATTGAGTCAAACTCAGGCAAGTTACCTAACAACAAAAAATCATCGGGTATATCTTCTATGTTTAAATTTAAAGAAAGGGTTTCAATTAATAGCTTTTTGACCGCTATTATAACTTGGCTCAAGTCCATAAATTGCTCAATTACCTATACTTCGCGCGATCTTATCAATAAGTTCAGCATCTTGTATATAAATGAATGAGTTTCGTTTAAAACTTATCAAAACGCTAGCATTAAAGTAATTTATGTTTTAGTCTATTCGCCATTAAACTAGCTAATCCTTACACTATGACTAAACAGCTTTCTTTCGACAAATCTAATATCCAATTTACTTTACTTGAAGGCATCCACTCGAGTGCTGAAAAATTAATTATCGATGACGGATATAGTAATATTGTAACCGCAAAAAAATCATTACCCATTGACGAGCTTAAACCTATTATGGCCAATACCCATTTTTTAGGTATTCGTTCGCGAACTCAAATCACTCCCGAGCTCCTTGATGCGTCACCTAAGCTAGTAGCAATTGGTTGCTTTTGTATTGGCACCAACCAGGTTGATTTAGAAGCAACTCAAGTTCGAGGTATTCCCGTATTTAATGCACCTTTTGCTAATACTCGCAGTGTCGCCGAGCTTGTTTTAGCTGAAATGATTTTACTATTACGCGGTATTCCAGAAAAAAGTGCTGCTGCTCATCGAGGTAAATGGTTAAAAAGTGCTGACAACTCCTACGAAACTCGTGGAAAAACACTGGGAATTGTTGGCTATGGTCATATAGGTACCCAAATTGGCATACTAGCAGAAGGATTAGGTATGCATGTTCAATTTTATGATGTTGAAAATAAACTCGCTTTAGGTAATGCTATTGCTGTAGAAAGCTATGAACAACTCTTAGCCACATCAGATGTTGTCAGTTTTCACGTACCTGAAACAAAACAAACTAAAAACATGATGAACCAAGCCGCTTTCGATAACCTAAAACAAGGTGCTATTCTCATTAATGCATCACGAGGTACTGTTATTGACATTGACTGTTTAGCCCACGCTCTGGAGAAAAAACAGGTTTTAGGTGCAGCGATTGATGTTTTTCCATCAGAGCCAAAATCAAACCAAGAAGAGTTTTTGTCACCCTTAAGAGACTTTGATAATGTTATTTTAACGCCCCACATTGGTGGTAGCACTAAAGAAGCACAAGCCAATATTGGTATTGAAGTCAGTGAAAAATTGGTGAAGTACAGTAATAATGGCTCTACCCTTTCATCGGTTAACTTTCCCGAAGCAGCTTTACCACCCCATGATGGAAAACATCGTATTTGTCATATTCACCAGAATCAACCAGGCATACTAGCAAAAATCAACGATATTTTTTCTACAAACCAGGTAAATATTTCTGCTCAATATTTACAAACCCTCGGAGATGTTGGCTATGTAGTCACTGATGTTGATCAAACATCAAGTCATAAAGCCTTAGAAACGTTACGGACTATTCAAGGAACAATACGCAGCAGAATTCTCTTCTAAAGATTACGTCGTTTAAACTAGACTCATTCATTAGGAAAAGGCGAAACATCTTTCAGTCCGGTTAAAGAGTAATATGCTTAAAAAAGTGTAGTCTCAGATCTAACATTGCTGCCGAAATAACAAGGCTCATAGAAAGCATATATCCTTACACTTTACTGCCTTTTTGAATGAGTAAAGTATGCTATTGTTATAATACTGTTACTTGTTATTTTCCAATAAAAAAGG
>CAYPMT010000094.1:0-9182 GCA_964411875.1 uncultured Kangiellaceae bacterium | reverse complement strand
CCTTTGTTTGTTCTGACAGCGTGGGTCGCACTGCAGTTATTTGTGTTTCCTGGCATATTTGGTTGGTATGCTGTATTTACTGCTGAAGATATACAAGGTACTTTTTTTGAGGATTTTACAACTCCTGTTGATTTGATTACGTCATTTCGTTGGCTAGGGTATTTTTTCGTATATTGGGCTGTAGTCTGGGTTAGTGCCAATCTGCGTCTATCTTTAATTAAGCCTTTATTGTGGTTAATGGTGGCTGTTTCGGGGCTTATAGCTGTTTATTCATTGATTGCTTATGTAGGCGGTCATAAAACAATTCTTGGGATATGGGAAAAAACTTATTTCGAGTGTTGTGCTACAGGTACTTTTGTTAATAGAAACCACTTCGCAAATTTTTTGGCAATATCTGCTCCAATAGCTTTATTTTGTTTTTTCTCTCGCAATAGTGGCGAGTCAGTTAAAAGTTTTGTTTATGTGTTGGCTATTACCTATATGATTATAACCTTATCAGCGGTGCTTACTTCACAGTCTCGGATGGGAGTTACAGCCTTAATGGTTGGCTTGATGGTTTGGGTTGTTTATTTTTTTAAATCAATCAAGTCGGTTGAGAGCTCAGTCACATATATGCGTTATGTGGTGGTATCGATTATAGTGGCCTTACTAGCTTGGGTGCTTTGGTTTGGATTTGAAGATGTATTGTATAGGTTCTTAAACGGAGAAATGAGCGATGCGAGGAGTGAATTTCGACAAACAATGTATTCCTTGCCAATTAAAGCTTGGATATTAGGTATTCAGCCTGGTGTGTTTCCTGATGTGTATTCATATTATGCTGATTCAGACACAAATGTGAGATTGAGTCATGCCCATAATGATTACTTGGAGTTCTTTTTAGAAATTGGGGTTATCGGATCAACGCTATTCATATTGAGTTGTTTCCCTAAGGTGTTAGCGATTTTTAATGCTGGAAAGAGCTATTTTAAAGCTTTAAGTGTGCCAGTGATAATGGTTATGTTAATTCACTCCTTGGTCGATTTTAATATGCATATACCTTCAAATGCCGTGTATTTTTTTATTGCTGTTGGGTTGTTGGCTAATAGAAAGGTTAAATGATTAATTTTAAATGGATTTTCAAGACAATGATTAAGTGAGTTTTCAACAGTTTTGTTGAAAACAAAGCGATTAACAATTTAAAAAGTTGATAAATTGTAAAATTAGAGCTTGTTTAGTTGATTTAGAGTTAGTTTAATTGAAAGTCTAATTTATTTGTGGTCAAATGAATATTCAAATTATAAAGAGTATAATTTGTTCGAAAAATTGCGAAATTGGAATTTATTCTAGTTTTTTGTGAAATTATTTTTAATTTTAAAAAGTGCTAAAACAATGAAAAATATAATTAAAGCGTTTTTAGTGGCTGCAACAGTATTTGGGATGAATACTGCAAATGCTACATGGGGCTGGGGACATAGTTGGGGTGGATTTAGCTACTCAAAGTTCTCTCATAGTCAGCATTACTCATACAAGAAGCCTGTTGTGAAAACATATCACTACAAGAAGCCTGTTGTGAAAACATATCACTACAAGAAACCTGTTGTGAAAACTTGGGGTTGGAAAAAACCTGTTGTGAAAACTTGGGGTTGGAAAAAACCTGTTGTGAAAACTTGGGGTTGGAAGAAGAAACCAGTTATTAGCAAATGGAAAAAATATGTGCACCCTCATACTAAAAAGCATGTACATAAAACTAAATATAAGCATCGTAAAAAGCGTTGCAAAAGTGGTGGTTTCTACGGTGGATTTCACGGCTGGAGAAAGAAAAAATGTAATGCTAGCCCACATTGGTAGCATTCCATTAAATAGATGATTTTAAAGGGGAAGCTTCAAAGGCTTCCCTTTTTTATGGATGTTTTGTATTTAATAAAAAATAAAAAATAAAAATAAATGGAAAATAATAATTTACAAGTGTATGAACAAGCGGCTTTGCAGAATCGTGATAGGCAAAGTTCTCAGGATAATCAAGAAGACGAAATTAATTTCGGAAAACTGTTATCTACTCTCTCAAATTATAAGGGTACGATCATTAGTGTTTTCTTGATATTTTTAATTACGAGTATTATCGCAACTTTACTTGTGCGACCACAGTATACGGCTAAATCCGTGATTGAAATAAATCCTCAAAAAGCGTCCTCAATAAAATTTGATACTGTTGATCAGCAGCAAGTCGCTAAAGCTGATGAATATATTCGTACACAGGTATCGGTATTAAAGAGTAATAGTGTCGCACTCGATGTGGCTAAAACATTGAAGCTTTACGATGAGGCTGAATTTAATGGCGAGGAAAGCCAACGTGGAATTAAAGCTACTATTAAATCAGTAATTAATGCGTTTCAGAATAAGACTGGAGTCGAAAGTGCTGCTGACGACACCTATACTGCTGAAAATAATTTCTTAATGCGTTTCAATAAAAAGCTCTCGGTAAATCCAGAGCGGCGTTCATATATGTTAAGAGTTAGTTATACTAGCTTTGACCCTGAGTTAAGTGCTGATATCGTTAATAGTGTAATTAAAGCGTATATTAAATCTGATAACCAAAAGCGTTTTAACTCTTCTTCTAGTGCTAAGAAGTTCTTGGAAAGTGAAATTGCTGATGTTCAAGCGCGTTTAGAAAAATCAGAGCGTGATTTAACTGAAAGAGCTCGAGTTGGTGGAATAGTTGATTTAGAAAATGGTGATAATGTTGCCAAACAACGTTTAACGGAGTTAGGTTCAAGGCTTGCTGAAACTCAAGCTTCTCGAATTGAGGCTCAGACAAAATTATACGCTGCGAAGCAATCATCAATAGATGGCCTTCCAGAGGTTATTACACAATCAACAGTCTCTTCTCTAAAAGCTCGTTTAAGCTCGTTAAATGCCGAATACGATGAACAGCTTAAAATATTTAAGCCAAGCTATCCTTCAATGCAGCAATTAGCTGCAAAAATTGAAGAGGTAGAGTCAGGTTTAGCAAAAGAAAAACAAGACATTATTTCAAGCATCAGTTCGAATTACAGTAGATTAAAACAACAGGAAAGCTTGTTGACGAAAGCTGTAAAGGCGCAAGAAGAAAAAATACTTAACCTAAAAGATAAGTCAGTTAGTTATAACATTCTAAAAAGGGAGTGGGAAACGAATAGACAGCTCTATAAAGGCCTTTTAGAGCGTATGAAAGAAGTAAGTGTTATGAGCGGTATGGAGAAAAATACTGCGTCAGTAATTGATGTTGCCCGTGTTCCAATGGGTCCCTCATCTCCTAATCTATTATTGAATTCTATGATAGGTAGTCTGCTTGGTTTAATGAGTGGTTTAGGACTCGCTTTCTTTCTAAATTTTATGGATAAACGAGTTAAGAATATTGACGATTTAGAGTTATTAGTTAAATTGCCAAGCTTAGGCTTAGTGCCTCACATTGAAGTTGCAGAAAATAGTTCTCTTGATATGGAGTCTATCGTTAGCCCATCTGGTGTTTGTGCCGAAGCCTATCGTTCAGTACGTACAAGTCTGATGTATTCAACAGCAAAAGGTTTGCCTAAATCTCTTATGGTGACAAGTTCTACAGGTGCTGAAGGTAAGAGCAGTGCATCTATTAACTTATCTATTGCGTTGGCAAGAAATGGCTCAAAAGTACTTTTAGTTGATGCTGATTTGAGAAAGCCAAGGTTACATAAAGTGTTCAGTGTGCCATCTGGACCAGGTTTGACTGAGACGTTGGTTAGCGAAGAGCGGCCTAATATTTATTCTGTTAATCAGGTGGAGAATTTAGACTTTATGCCCTCTGGTGTTCGTCCACCAAATCCTGCAGAGATATTGGGGTCTTCGCGAGTAACAGAATTTGTTGATGCTTTAAGTAACGATTACGATGTCATACTGTTTGATTCATGCCCAATATTAGGTTTGGCTGATGCGGTGGCGATGAGTACGCGTGTTGATGGCGTTATTTATATGGTGGCTGGTGATAAATCGGATAGAGAAATGGTTAAACGTTCTGTTTCTCGTTTGAAAAGCGTTAACGCTACTATATTAGGCACTGTATTGAATAATGTTGATGTTAATGACGGGCGCTCACCATACCTTTATTATCAGTATCAATATGGTGAACTTAATAAATCAGTAGAGCAAGCCTCATAAGTATTTTTGTTTTAATGAAAAATAAATTTGTCCTCCTTGTTGCTCCGGTTTTAATTGTTTGGGCTCTTTTAGCTTATCTCAGTTATGGCAATTACTCATCTGTAAAAAACACACAATGGGTTGAAGGGGGGATGACAGCTGAAGGTGCTGAGAAAATATTGGAGGAAATGCCCTCGATTTACTCAGAAGCCTTATATCAAGCTTCAATAAACTACGATATCAATGAAGAAGGGAGGTTTAACCCTAAAATAGAGGGATACCTTAGTGAGGTTGCTTGGGTAAGGCCTTTAAGCCCAGCGCCTTGGGTTAGCCTTGCAAATTGGTCTGCTGATAACGGTTTTTTTGAAAATGGTAGCGCCTATTTGGTTGCAGCTCTACTTTTACTTAGAAATAAACCTTCTTCTGCTTGGGAATTACATGAGCTGACTCAAACTCTAGGGGAAAGAAATTTATCAATTGAAATTGCCTCTAGGCACCTATCACAGAACCCTAGAGAGTTTTCAGAAGTTATGAGCGCTATTTCTTCATTGGAGACTATTGATGAAGAGTATTTTTCAGATGTTCTTCTAGCTTCAATGAGTAATAAAGACGAAGCTGAAACAGCTAATCTATTGTCTAAATACGTTATTGATGACTTTACTGAGGAGGCAGGATTTCTCTCATATTTATTTGAAGTCATTTCTCAAAATGAACTCGATATTAATAAGCGCTCGGCTAACTACTTTAAAAAATTCTTTTTAAATAATAAAGACTATTATTATTTGCGCCGAAATGAAGAATACTTTTCAGGCACAAATGAACCATTTAGATTAAATAATGCAAATATTAATCAAAAGGGTCGACTCTGTTGGAGTATGCCAATTAAATCTTCTCTTTTTGGCTCAAAAGTCCTTGATGATGGTGTCGAAATTACTTTTTTGGCGGATAAAAATATTACATTCGCTCATTTAAGTTGTGGATTTTTCATTCCATTGGATAGTGAGGAGGATATAATTGAGAATCGTAAGGTTAATATTCAATTTTCATTAAATGGACGCGATGTTACATCTTCTTCTGGTGTTTATGCAGAGGTTTATCAGCCCGGGCTAGGTCGCATTACTCAGACGAAAGGCAGTACGGGGTCTTGGAATAAAGAGTTTTCTTTAGAGTTTGTTGCCGAAGACTTAATGAGGCCTTTTTATTTTCGACTACGTCGTGATAAAACTAAGAGTTTAGATAATAAGATATCTGGTAAGGTTACCCTAAGTGACTTTTCTATTTCATTTGATAAGTGATTGAGACGACTTGGCAGAGCCACCTTGTTAAAGCTTTAAAACATGGTGAAGATATTGATGTGTTGTTGAAGTCAATAGATGAGGTTTTACTTTGGTTTGCTAAAGAATATAAATCATCCAACGACATTTTATCAGCAAAGCTATTAAGAGAGCAGACTCCTAGAGTTATTGAGGATAAGTTATTTAAATTGTTTGATAACTTACTGTTTGAAAACCAATCTTTTGGCTTTAATGAGCTTCCTCAAGATGAGGGTGCACTAAAGCGTCGATATCACAGGTTGCTACAGGTTTACCATCCCGACAAGGGGCGATATATACCTAAAGTATTACATAAGCGTACTGAGCAAATAAATTCAGAGTATCGTCGATTGAAAGCGCAAGGTGTTGTTCAAAGTAAGGTCTCTGTTACTAAAAAATCGGTTAATGCCAATTTCAACTTTGATTCAAAGCTCGATTCAAGCCATGGCTTTGATGTTAATTCATCTTCTTTACGATATTCGGTAATTCTAGGCTTAATGTTGATAAGTGTTTTGTTCATTGCTTCACTCTATTTTAGTAATCGGCCTATTCACACAGAGCCCAAAATTCCTGATTTTTACAAAGCTGAAGAACTTGCAGATATCAAAAGTGATGTTGTTAGTAGTCATTTAGTATCAAAATCATCAAAAGTAATTTCTAACAAAAGTGCTAGAACCAAACTTTCCACTGATCAAGTGGAGTCTTTAGAGCTGTTTGTTGATTTGTGGGAATCAGCTTGGGAGAGTCAGATTCCTAGTAAATATTTAATGCATTATTCTGATTATTTTATTCCTCAGTATATGACATATGAAGAGTGGCTTAATTCTCGTAAAAATGCTTTAGAGAACAAATCTTATATTAAATTGCGAATATCTGATTTAAAATTTATTCCCCTAAGAAAGGGAGAAGTTATTGCGAAATTTAATCAGCAATATTTCTCAGACTCAATTGTTGATGAAGTAAAGAAAAGCCTTCTACTTAAACCAGCAGAAGGGCCAATTGAATGGGAAATTCTCGAAGAAAACGCGTTTAGGTAAGCTCTTTATATCTCCAGCTGTGTTAGAATTGCCGCGCTCAAATTTGGGGTGCACTTATGTTAAGCAGCGTTGAAGAAGTATTACACGATTTATCCATCGGCAAGATGGTAATCATCACCGATGACGAAGATCGTGAGAACGAGGGTGACCTTGTCATGGCGGCCGATATGGTCGAGCCAGAACATATTAATTTCATGGCTAAATATGGTCGTGGTCTTATTTGTTTAACACTCACAGAAGAACGGTGTGAGCTTTTAGGTTTGCCATTAATGGTTGGTGATAACCAAGCGCGTTTCTCAACTAATTTCACAATATCAATCGAAGCGGCTGAAGGTGTAACCACAGGTATTTCAGCAGCCGATCGTGCAAAGACAGTTCGTGATGCAGTCTCTCCTGATGCTAAAGAAGGCGATATCGTGATGCCGGGACATATTTTCCCAATCATGGCTCAGCCTGGTGGTGTATTGAGTCGTGCTGGTCATACTGAAGCAGGTTGCGATTTCTCACGCCTTGCTGGTCATTCTCCAGCTGGTGTAATTTGTGAGATTTTAAATGATGATGGCACAATGGCTCGCATGCCTGATTTGGTAGAGTTCGCCAAAGAGCATGATCTTAAAATTTGCTCGATTGCTGAATTGATTCGCTATCGTTTAGAGAGAGAGCCGACGATTGTTTCATCGCATGATTCTGTGCTTGATACTCCACATGGACCTTTAAGAAGTGTAGTTTTTCACGATAAAGTGCGTGACGAATCACATGTAGCTTTCATCAAAGGTGAAGTGAATCCAGATGAATCAATTCCAGTTCGCGTACACGTTGAATCGGAAATTGTTAGTGTCTTAAACGCCATTTATGACAAGAAATCCTGGTCTACTGAGCAGGTTATGGATTACTTTAATCGCACAGGTTCAGGTATTTTAGTGATCTTGCGATATGACCAAGACGATAATGAAATACTTGCGGATATCAAGAATACATTGGGTGAGCGCAAATCTAGTTCGGACGAGCACTTACGTTTGTTAGGGGCAGGTAGTCAAATTCTATCAAGCCTTGGCGTTAATAAAATGAGTGTGATTGGTTCACCAAAAATTATGCATGGTTTATCAGGCTTCGATTTAGAAGTGACTGACTACATTGCTGATATTTTATAGTTGTTTTACTATTTTCAAGTCTTAGCAAACACTATAAAAATCACACTATTTTTTGCGTCGTTAAAGGCGTTGTTTAAATTAAATTAGCTATCTCAGACTGTGGTATGTCAATGGTCTGATATCAGCTATAATTCATCTTAGTAAATAACTATTTCTCATTCAAAATGTCAGTAAATGAAATTTCAGGCGAGCTATTAGGCTCTAATCAAAAAATCGCATTAGTCGTTGGTCGTTTTAACAGCTTTGTTGTTGAAAGCTTAGTGACAGGTGCTATTGATATCCTCACTCGCCATAGCGTTAAAGAATCTAACATTACGGTTATTCGAGTACCTGGTGCTCATGAAATCCCTGTGACAGTACAAAAAGTTGCTCAATCAGGTGATTACGATGGTGTGGTGGCTTTAGGCGCGGTTATTCGTGGTAGTACACCTCATTTTGAATATGTATCTAATGAATGTGCGAAAGGTTTATCTAAAGTGTCATTAGATACAGGTCTTCCTGTTGGCTTTGGTGTCTTAACGGTTGAATCAATTGAACAAGCAATTGAACGAGCAGGCACAAAATCTGGCAACAAAGGTGCTGAAGCAGCATTAACTGTTGTTGAAATGATTAATCTACTGAAAAAGTTATAGAGCTTTTTTAATGAGTAATCGTCATAAGGCTCGCGAAGCGGCCGTTCAAGCACTGTATCAATGGGACATGTTAGGTTGTCCTATGGATCAATTAAACTCAGAATTCATGGAGAATGTTCAACGCAAAGCCTTAGATGAGGAATACTTGAAAACTTTGTTGACTGGTATTGAAGCGAACCAAACTGTTGTAGAAAAAGCAGTAGCTCCGTTTATTGATAGAGACTTATCTAAGGTAGACCCTATTGAGCGCTCAGTATTGCGATTAGGCGTTTACGAAATGCTATTTCACCGTAAGGTGCCGATTAACGTTATCATCAATGAATGCATTGAATTAGCGAAAACATTTGGTGCAGATCATAGTTATAAATTTATTAACGGTACCTTAGATAAGCTGGCTAAAGAGAAGTCAGTTCAGGCACTACGCAATTAATATCGTTATGCCTGAATTTTCGGCAATCGATAAACATTTAAAACTATTTCCTAAAGACTCGTCTGTTCATATTGGTATCGGAGACGATGCCGCTATGGTTGAGTGCCCAGAAGATTCATACATAGTTCAAACTCTTGATGTAATGGTTGAAAGTGTGCACTTTGATGCATCATATTCAGCCTCAGAACTTGCTCATAAACTCCTTCACGTTAATTTAAGCGATATCGCTGCAATGGGTGCTCAACCTAAATGGGCAACCATTGGTATGGTTGTACCAACTTTGAATGATGGATGGCTAAAGGATTTTTCCAATTCAATGAAAGAGCAGGCTGAACATTTTGGTGTCAGCCTGATTGGAGGCGATACGAGTCAAGGCGCTTTTGTACTTAGCTTGAACCTGACTGGTTTAGTAAAAAAATCAACAGGCGTTTTAACTCGCAGTGGCGCTAAGCAGGGTGATGATATTTATGTGTCTGGCACTTTAGGAGATGCTG
>CAYPMT010000093.1:0-9301 GCA_964411875.1 uncultured Kangiellaceae bacterium | reverse complement strand
AAAGGCTCCATTGAAGAAAAAATAGTTAAATCTAAGGAAAAAGCGACTAACCCTAATTCTGATGCATTAACTAAATTAAGGCCTATTCGTTAGGCACGATAATTCCCTCTATTTTCCAGCCATAGTAAACTGGTGTTTAGCTTTTAACCAGTGGTATAATCCGCGCCCTGGTTTGTTCTCTATTTATTATTTTAATGACTAGTAATTTCAATAGGCTCTAATGGGTCTTGAATTAATTGATTATGGCTAAGAAACTCTATATTAAAACTTGGGGTTGCCAAATGAATGAGTATGACTCATCTCGTATGGCTGACCTGTTAAACAATACGCATGAACTTGAGGTGACTGATGAACCTAAAGAAGCTGACGTGTTGCTGTTGAATACCTGTTCGATTCGGGAAAAAGCCCAAGAAAAAGTTTTTTCTCAACTAGGACAATGGAAAAATTTTAAGAAAGACAGGCCGGATATTTTAATTGGGGTTGGTGGCTGTGTAGCCAGTCAAGAGGGTGATGCAATCCGCCAAAGAGCACCTTTTGTGGATATGGTTTTTGGCCCACAAACTTTGCATCGTTTACCCAATATGATTAATGAGATAGTTCAAAATAAATCACCAGTTGTTGATATTTCATTTCCCGAAATTGAAAAGTTTGATGTTTTACCCGAGCAGCAAGTTGAAGGTGTGACAGCTTTTGTTTCGGTGATGGAGGGTTGTAGCAAGTATTGTTCTTTTTGTGTCGTGCCTTATACCCGTGGCGAAGAAGTCAGTCGACCTTTTGATGATATTATTGCTGATGTTGCCGTGCTTGCGGAAAAAGGCGTTAGAGAGATTAATTTTCTTGGACAAAATGTTAATGCTTACCGTGGTGAAACTCATGATGGACAAGAAGCCGATTTAGCCGATTTGATTGAGTTGACCGCTGCGATTGAAGGTATTGATAGAATTCGTTTTACAACGTCTCATCCGGTGGAATTTTCGCAGCGATTGATTGATGTTTACGGTAAAGTGCCAGAGCTAGTCAGTCATTTGCATTTGCCAGTACAAAGTGGTTCGGATCGTATTTTAACTATGATGAAACGTGGTCATATGGTGCTGGAATATAAGTCGAAAATGCGAAAGCTAAAAACGATTAGGCCAGACATTAGCTTGTCTTCAGATTTTATTATTGGTTTTCCTGGTGAAACAGATCAGGACTTTGAGAATACCATGGATTTAATTGCTGACATTGACTTTGATATGAGTTTTAGCTTTATTTATAGTGCTCGTCCAGGAACGCCTGCGAGTGACTTAGTTGATGATACCTCTATGGTTGTTAAGAAAGAACGTTTGGCTTTATTACAACAACGACTTAACCAACAATCTCATGCCCATGCGCGCAGAATGATTAATACAAAGCAACGAGTTTTAGTGGAAGGGCCTTCTAAAAAAGACCCCATGCAATTAAGTGGTCGTACGGAAAATAATCGTATTGTTAACTTTGATGGTCAGCCTAATATGATAGGTCATTTTGTTGATGTAGAAATCACTGAAGTTTTACCAAACTCTTTACGTGGCAATGTGATTGACGAGACAGTCATTTATTAGTAGGGATATAGACCTTCATATGGCAACCAAAGAATTTGTTTTAACACCCTACACCAATGATTATCTTGCGATTTTAGGTGGGCGCTTGGATGAAAACTTTCGTCTTCTTGAAAGACGTTTGGGTGTTGAAATTAACAATCATGCCAATGTATTTAAAATTATTGGTGAGCAATCGAGTATTGAAATAAGCATCAGTGTTATTCAGTCACTTTATGATGAAATTGAACAAGAAGAACAACTCACACCAGAAAAATTACATATCATTGTACAAACCGCTAGCCAAGATTTACATCAAGAGCTCGATGAAAAAACCAATAACTTAGTGATCACCACCAAGCGCGGTCAAATAAAGCCGCGGGGTGTTAATCAAAAACAATATGTGGAAAATATTTTATCCAGTGATGTGACTTTGGGTATTGGTCCAGCAGGAACCGGTAAAACTTATCTAGCGGTTGCTGCCGCAGTTGATGCTTTAGAGCGTCAAGAAGTCAGACGAATTTTATTGACTCGGCCAGCTGTAGAAGCTGGTGAGAAACTTGGTTTTTTACCGGGTGATTTAAGTCAAAAAGTTGATCCTTATTTACGACCTTTGTATGACGCATTGTATGAAATGCTCGGTTTTGAAAGAGTCGCAAAGTTAGTTGAGCGTAATGTTATTGAAGTTGCGCCACTTGCCTATATGCGTGGACGAACATTGAATGAGTCTTTTATTATTATGGATGAAAGTCAGAATACTACCATTGAACAAATGAAAATGTTTTTAACCCGTTTTGGTTTTGGTTCAAAAGTGGTGATTACTGGCGATATTACTCAGATTGATTTACCCAATGGAAAAAAGTCCGGTTTGCGTCAGGCTATCGATATTCTAGATGGTGTTAAAGGAATCAAGTTTACTTTTTTTCAATCTGGCGATGTTGTACGTCATCCGGTTGTACAGCGCATTGTACAAGCTTATGAAGATAAAACTGTGAGTTGATTAAGGCTTGATATGAAGCTCAATCTCGATTTGCAAAACCCAACTGAAGAATCAGCCATTCCTGAAGAGTCGAAGATTCATGATTGGATTGTTGCAACTCTCAGCTTTTTAAATTGGCAAGCCTCATCTGCTGAAATAACCGTTCGAGTTGTTGGCAAACAAGAAATTCAACTACTTAATAAGACTTATAGAAATAAAGATAAAACCACAAATATATTGTCATTTCCTTTTGAAGCTCCAGAGTATATTGAAAGTGATTTGCTTGGTGATTTAGTTATTTGTCATGAGGTTTTGGTTGAAGAAACTAAGCAACAAAACAAAGTTTTACAGAATCATTGGACGCATATGGTCATTCATGGAATATTGCATTTATTAGGTTTTGATCATATAGAGGATAGCGAAGCTAATGAAATGGAAAGTATAGAAATCAAATTGTTAGAAAAATTCAATATTGACAACCCTTATTTTAGTGAAAGTTTAGATATCAAAAAATAAAGAGAGAGGCATGTGATGAAGAAAATTAGTATTTTAATTTTGGTTTGTTTAGCTATTTTTTTGACAAGTTACTTTTTTTTACAAGATGATGAAAAAAACAAAAATGAACTTTCCAATGTAATAGAGACTGAAAATAAAATTTCTGAAAATACAGAAACAATCCAATCTGAGAAAAATACTATGACACAAGAAAAAAATATCACACCGGCTAAGCTAACCTTGGAAGCAATATATAAAGATAAAGCTTTTGACGAGAAAAAAATGGATTCTATTCGCTGGCTTAAAGATGGTAGCGGTTACACCGTGCTTGAAGAAAATAAAGAAAGCGTTTTCAAAAATAATAATAATGAAGAAGGTAGTGGTGAAAAGAGAAAAAAAGTACAAGATATCGTTGCTTATGATCCTAAAACTTTAGATAAAAAAGTTTTAATCTCTGCTTCTGAACTAATCCCTGCCGGTCAAAAGACGCCTTTAGCAATAGATGATTATATTTGGTCTGACGATCGCGCTAAAATATTAATTTATACTAACAGTAAAAAAGTTTGGCGAACGAATACACGAGGTGATTATTGGTCATTTGATATAAAGTCTCGTGAACTACAAATGATTGGCGCTCAACATGCCGGTAAGAGCAAATTGATGTTTGCTAAGTTTTCACCCGATGCTGAGCAGGTAGCTTATGTTTATGAGAATAATATTTATGTTCAAAGTTTGGCTTCAAAGAAAATACAACAATTAACCTTTGATGCAGATGAACATCTTATTAATGGTTTGTTTGACTGGGTTTATGAAGAAGAGTTTGCTATTGCTGATGGCTTTCGCTGGAGTCCTGATAGTAAAAAGATTGCCTATTGGCAACTTGATACTAAAGGTTCACAAGATTTTATTATGATTAATAATACCGATGATATCTATCCAACATTGACTCGCTTTCCTTACCCTAAAGTTGGTGAAGTCAACTCGGCTGCAAAAATTGGTGTTGTTAATTTGTCAGATCTAAAAACAACTTGGATGAGTTTGCCTGGTAATCCAAGGAATCGTTATATTCCTCGAATGGATTGGGCTGGTAATAGTGAACAGATTGCGATTCAACAAATGAACCGAAAGCAAGATCGTAATTGGTTATATCTTACAGATATAAAAACCGGTAATTCATATTTAACATTAACCGAAGAGGAAGAGACTTTTATTGAAGGTGTTGAGGATATTCGTTGGGTAAACAATGCCAAGAGCTTTCTTTGGGTGAGTGAAAGAGATGGCTGGCGTCACCTTTATCGTGTGTCAAGAGATGGCAAAAACATGGTTAACCTGACACCAGGCGAATATGACTTAATTAATATTGAATTAGTTGATGATAAAAATAATCAGGTTTATTTTATTGCATCACCTGATAATGTTGCACAACGTTATTTGTATCGTGCAGAAATTAATTTTATTCCTGGTGAGAATAAGTTGAGTTCAGTAACACGTATTACGCCTGTTGAGAGTTCAGGTACCAATCAATATCAAATTTCGCCTGATGGACAATGGGCTATTCATAGTCATTCTAGCTTTCATCAGCCAACCAACAAATCACTTATTTCACTCGCTGATCACAAGGCACAACATCAAATGTTGAATAATAATGAGTTAAAACAAAAAATAACTCATTTTGATCAAACACCTACCGAGTTTTTTCAAGTCAAAGCAAGAGATGGTTTGTTATTAGATGGTTATATGATGAAACCAAATGATTTTGATGCCAGTAAAAAATATCCGGTCATATTTTTTGTGTATGGTTGGCCTTATGGGCAAACTGTGAAGGATGTATGGCAAGGTGAAAAGTTTTTCTGGCATAAGCTTATGACAGAAAAAGGTTTTATTATTATTTCTATTGATAATCGTGGTACAGGTGCGCCTAAAGGTAGCGAGTGGCGCAAATCAATTTATGGCGGAGTTGGCATTATTTCTTCACAAGATCAATTTGATGCTTTGCAAGTTATCAGTGAAAAATGGTCATATATTGATAACAGTCGTGTCGGTGTTTGGGGGCACTCAGGTGGTGGCTCGATGACCTTAGATTTATTATTCCGTTATCCAGATAGTTACCATGTAGGTGTTTCTATTGCACCAGTCACCGACCAAAAACTTTATGACACCATTTACCAAGAACGTTATTCAGGTTTATTAGAAGACCATGCTGAAGGTTACAAACAAGGTTCAGCAATTACACATGCTCATAACTTAAAAGGTAAATTGTTATTAGTACATGGAACGGGTGATGATAATGTTCATTACCAACATTCCGAAATGTTGATTAATGAATTGGTCAAACATAATAAGCCTTTTGATTTTATGTCTTACCCAAACCGTAGTCATTCGGTGACCGAAGGTGAAGGTACTAGTTTGCACTTAAGAAGTATGATGGCAAACTATTTCGTTGAACACTTACTCAATAAATAAGCACCACTTTTTTATCGATAGTCCAAGCAATGTTTGGACTAATTGGCTTAAGTTATTTTACTTAACTGATTTTTTCAGTTAACAATTAAAGAGTTTATTAATGTTGTTATACTCCACAAAAAAAGACTGGATAGGTAATATTCGCGGTGACTTGCTTGCTGGAGTTGTGGTTGCTTTAGCATTGATTCCAGAAGCCATTGCTTTTTCAATTATTGCAGGTGTTGACCCTAAAGTTGGTTTATATGCTTCTTTTTGTATTGCAGTAATTACCGCCTTTATCGGCGGTCGCCCGGGGATGATTTCTGCGGCTACTGGTGCCATGGCGTTATTAATGGTGACATTGGTTAAAGATCATGGGCTGCAATATTTACTAGCTGCGACACTACTAACTGGTTTACTACAAATTATTATGGGCTATTTAAAGTTAGGTAGCTTAATGAGCTTTATTTCTCGCTCAGTAGTTACTGGTTTTGTTAATGCATTAGCGATTCTTATTTTTCTTGCACAGTTACCAGAATTAACCAATGTTACTTGGCATGTTTATGCGATGACTGCAGCAGGACTAGGCGTGATTTATTTATTTCCTTATATTCCTGTTATTGGAAAAATGATTCCTTCGCCACTGGTTTGTATTTTATTAGGTACTGCTGTTGCCATTTTATTTGATATAAATATTCGCACGGTCGGTGATATGGGGCAGTTACCGGATACGCTGCCACTTTTTTTATGGCCTCAAGTTGAAGTGACTTGGCAGACATTAAGCATTATTTTTCCCTACTCAATGGCTATGGCGATTGTTGGTTTATTGGAATCATTAATGACTGCGACTATTGTTGATGACCTAACCGATACACCGAGTGATAAAAACCGTGAATGTAAAGGTCAGGGAATTGCTAATATTGGTGCGGGTTTATTTGGCGGTATGGCCGGTTGTGCGATGATTGGACAGTCGGTGATTAATGTGAAGTCCGGTGGACGAGGGCGATTATCAACGTTAATTGCAGGCATGTTTTTACTTATTCTGGTTGTTTTCTTAAATGATTGGGTTGCTCAAATTCCTATGGCTGCTTTAGTTGCTGTCATGATTATGGTCTCGATAGGTACATTTGATTGGCACTCTATTGGCAACCTTAAAAGGCATCCGCTATCAACTAATATTGTTATGTTATCGACGGTTATTGTTGTCGTATGGACGCATAATTTAGCTTACGGCGTATTTACTGGTGTACTACTTGGCGCATTGTTTTTTGCCAATAAAATTAGCCACTTTATGTATGCTGAAAGTGATTTAGATTTTGATAAAAGTATTCGAACCTACCGTTTTCATGGTCAGGTATTTTTTAATTCGGCGGATAAATTTTTAGCCCAGTTTGATTTTAAAGAAGCGGTTTCAAATGTTGTGATTGATTTGAGCCGAGCGCACTTTTGGGATATTTCTGCTGTTTATTCGTTAGATATGGCGGTTATAAAATTTCGACGTGAAGGTGCTAAAGTTGATATTATTGGTTTAAATGAAGCAAGTGAAACTATTGTTGACCGTTTTGGTGTGCATGATAAACCCGAAGAAATTGAAAAAGTTTTGGGAGGACATTGATTAATATGTCAAATATAGCGATTTCAGATGATCAAATCATTCTATCTTGTATTGATGGTTCTTCAGTCAGTAGAGCCGTTTGTGATTATGCCGTTTGGGTGGCAAAAAATACTGAACGCAATGTAAAGCTATTACATATTGTTGAGCATCAAGCAGATCCAGCTATTTCTGATCTCTCTGGCGCGATTGGTTTAGGTAGTCAGGAAGGATTGCTCAATGAGTTGACTGAAGTTGAACAAAAACGCAATCGACTTTTAGTTGAAAAAGGCCAACTGATTTTAGATGCAGCCAAACAGCAAGTGATTGAAGCGGGCATTGAGTCACCTCAAATTAGCCAACGCCATGGCAGTTTGATTGAGTCTTTAGTGGGATTAGAGGAGCAAGTGAGGTTATTGGTTGTTGGTATTCGTGGTAAAGAGCATGAAAAAGAAGAGTCATCTATTGGCAATCATATAGAGTCTATTATTCGCAGACTCCACCAACCCATTTTAGTCGTCAATACGGATTACTCTGAACCTAAAAAAATTATGCTAGCTTATGATGCTAGTCCAGCCTGTAAAAAAGCTTTGCATATGATTGCTGAAAGCCGTTTATTTAAACTGACCGAATGTCACCTTGTTCATGTTGGTGAAAATGCTGAGCAAATTTTAAGTGACGCGGCTGAAGAACTTGAAACTTCGGGGATCAATACACAAGTGGCTCAATTACAAGGTGATATTGAAGAGGTGCTCATTCAGTATCAGTCAGAAAATAACATTGATTTAACCGTTATGGGCGCTTTTAGTCATAGTCGATTTAGGGATTTTTTATTAGGTAGCTTTACCGCAAAAATGTTACTAGCAACTGAAAAGCCATTGTTATTGTTAAGATAGTGGCTGTTTAAGAGGCTTGCTGTTGGGATCATTGTTCATGAATACGCTTATTTCTATTTGAGATTTTAAAATAAAGTATTAATAAGCCCTAAAAATTTTTGTTTATTTTTAATCTCAACTCGCCTAATATGCGCTTAGGTTCTGGCTAGTTAAATAAACTGACAATGAATCTTAAAAAGTTTGTCTTAAAAATAGTAGCCTTAAATTATTATAAAAATAAAGCGCTTATTACTAAGCTCAACGTCCAACGACCCCATTCAAAAAATTCCTATGTAGGTAAAAATGGAAACCTCAGTGAACCACTTTAATCTAATTAAAATCACTTTTTGTAATTGAAAGTGAAATAGGTAATGTAGAATCCTCTTCGCTTCAATTAACTTTAGATGAAGAAAGTAATGCGGTTGCTTTTTGGCAACAGCAAGGTGATTCTCAGTTAAGTTTATGGAGTAATTATTTTGATTTGTCGGCTAATTCCTGGGGAACAGCACAGTTATTAGAAAGTCTTGCAGCTGATGTTTCCTCTTCACAGTTACTCGAAAGTCGTCAAGATAAAAGCCTAGCTATCTGGATGCAAGGTGATGGTGTTGAAATGAATTTATGGGCTAATCAATTTGATGAATTAACTAATTTGTGGGGAACTGCCCAGCTTATTGATAATTCAAACGGTGATGTTTTTGAGTTTCAAGTATTACAAGATAACCCAGGTAATGCCCTTTTGGTTTGGACTCAAGGTAGCCAAGAGCAAAAAGATTTATGGGTGAGCCGGTTTGATGCAGTCGCAGGTACTTGGTCAACAGCTCAACTGGTTGAAACCGAAGAGGGTGATATTTCTGGTGTGCAACTCACGCAAAACAATTTAGGCAATGCGATTATTGTTTGGAACCAAAACGATGGCACGCGTAATAATGTTTGGGCGGTGAGGTTTGAATGATAACGTTTAAAATTTATGATTATCTTTAATATTTAAGTTATTTATCTTGCTGACACCTAGGGTTTTTAATAACAAATTACGACAGGCTTTTAGAAAAGGGTAAAATATTTTAGACAGTGTTTTAGATTTAAAAACCCAATAATTTAGCCGATTAAAAATCCCACTCTGGCTGCTAATAAGCGCTAAAGCATGAATAGCATCAGAGCCGTAATACAACTCATTGCCCATTTTTAAAACCATACCTTGATCGATATCTAAACCTTTATTTGTAATTTCATTCATGACGGCACTCTTATCGCGAGCATCAATTAGTATTAAGTTGCCAACACTTTCTTTGACTCTGACAACTTGGCAATAATTATTACAAGCAGGGCATTCTTTATCATAAACCAGATAGATATTTTCTTT
>CAYPMT010000092.1:0-9345 GCA_964411875.1 uncultured Kangiellaceae bacterium | reverse complement strand
ACGAACAAGACTGACATTGCAACGAACAAGACTGATATTGCAACAAACAAGAAAGATATTGAAGTTAACGAGAAAGACATCGCGACGAACAAGACTGACATTGCAACGAACAAGACTGATATTGCAACAAACAAGAAAGATATTGAAGTTAACGAGAAAGACATCGCGACGAACAAGACTGATATCGCATCAAACAAGTCTGCTATAGCAACGCAAAATGATGAGATGGCAGAGCAAAAGGTTGAAATGGCGACTAACAAGTCAGATATCGCGAGTAATACATCTGATATCTCAGCGAATAAAGGCTATATCGCTCTTAACTCTCAAGGCATTGCTAATAACGCGACCGATATTAAGTTTAATAAACAAAATATCGCTGTGAATACTCAAGCAATTGCTACTAACACTCAGTCAATTAGTGCTAATACAACGTCTATTAAAGAAAATAGACAAGGTATTGCTTTAGCTCTTTCTGCTAGCATTCCTTCTGTTGGCGCTGGTGATAAGAAAGGCCGTATGAGTTTCAGTGTAGGTCACTTTGAAGGTGAAAGCGCAATCTCAATAGGTGGTGCGGTTAAAGTAGGTAAGAATAGCCAGTTGTTTGGTAGCTTTGGTGGTACAAGCGACACTAACGGTGGCAACATTGGTTTCTCTTTTGGATTCTAAGTGTAAACAATAAGTCCGTATGTAAATACGGTCACATTAATAAATACCAGCTGTGACATCACAGCTGGTATTTTTTTAATTATGTTTTACTAATTCTTGATTGGTATTTAGACTAGCCAGTCGCAGTCAACATTAATTCACAATCAATTGAAGTGCCATGCTTAAAGAAGACTATATACGTATAGAGAAATCAAAGGCCTTAGTTCGGTTGACGCCAAGAATGTTATTTGCGACAGGTGTATTTGGTGTGTTAACTGCATGTGTCTTGATGTTGCAGTATCCAATTATACAGTTGCTATTTTGGTTATTATTTTATTCTGTTTTTATTGGTTTACGTTGGTACTTACTAAAAAACTATACTATTGACAGTATTGATCTTGAAAATAGTCGTGAGCAACTGAGAAGGTTTGTTTTTGGGAGCTTTCTTAATGGTTTAGGTTGGAGTTCGGTGATCATTTTTTTTCATGATCCAGAAGCAATAAAATTTAGTCTGTTTTTAACGTTGCTTTGCATAGGGTATATATCAATTGCAGGATCATCCACATCTCTTCATATGCCTTCATTTTATGCATTTTCAGTAACTGCAACGTTGATCTTTAGCTTGGCTTTTTTATATCAGGGAGGTGAATTTGGTTTATTGGTTGGTGGAGGACTAATTTATTTTTTAGCGACAATATCCGTCTTTACTCGTTATAACCAAATTAACTTTGAAGAACTTAAAGGCCTAGAATACGACAAGCAATCATTATTGACACAAGTAATAGAACAAAAGGATATTGCTGAAGGTGCGGTTTTAGCCAAGAATAAATTTTTGGCAGCGGCGAGCCATGATTTGCGACAACCATTGCATGCTATGAACCTTTATAGTGATGCTTTGCACTCCCGTCTAAAAAATCCGTTTAACATAGATATTGTTGGAAAAATAAGTAGTTCAGCAACAGCATTAAACGACTTATTACATGACTTATTAGATATCTCTCGCTTAGATGCTAGTGTGGTTGAAAATAGGCCGCAGCATGTTGAATTGAAGAAAATTATTAAGTCTATAGAGAGTGAATTTTCAGCTCATGAGCTAGAATCAGGCGTCACGTTTATATTTGATGTTGATGATGAACAAATTGCATATATAGACCCAATTCTGTTTGAGCGAGTGTTGAGAAATTTAGTTAGCAATGCGTTTAAATACACATTGGAAGGTCATGTTAAGTTAAGTATTAAGCCTGTTGGATCAAAAATAAAAGTGTCGGTGATAGATACTGGTATTGGTATAGCTAAAGAAAACATTAACGATATTTTTTCCGAATTTTCGCAAGTAGATAATCCAGAGCGTGATCGAAATAAGGGTTTAGGACTTGGCTTGTCGATTGTAAAAAGGTTGTGTGGCATTTTAAATATAGAATTGAACTTTGAGTCAGAGTTCGGCAAGGGTACACAAGTAGATTTAATAATAGACCAAGGGGATAGAGCCCTAATGCCGTTAGTTACGTCATCACACGTTAATAATATAGAACAACTGAATGTGCTATGTATTGATGATGAAAGAGGTGTGCGTGAGGGAATGGAGTTATTACTTAAATCCTGGCAATGTCGAGCGCTTATTGCAGATAGTGGTCACAGTGCTTTAAGCATTGTGCGAGAAACAAATATAAAAATAGACTTTATCATTTCAGACTTAAGATTACGTGAAAACGAATCAGGGGTAGAGGTGATTGAATCTGTTCGTGAAGAGTTAAATGAAACGGTACCCGCTATTATTGTAACGGGTGATACATCGGTTGATAGGATTGAGTTAGTACGAGATGCTGACGATATTATTTTAGTTCACAAGCCTATTAAGCCTGGAGAGTTACGTAAAGTTGTAAACGATATTTTAAGCGTCTAAAAATAAACTAGATTAGCTCACACTCAATACCTGCTTTAACAGCAGCGGTTCTATTGTTAACTTCAAGTGTTTTAAATAGATTAGAAATATGTGTTTTTACAGCAGATTCTGAAATACCAATAATAGAGCCGATCTTTTTATTATTGTGACCATCTTTTATAAGAGATAATATTTGTAACTGGCGAGGCCTTAAATTAATAGACGCCTCATTGGAAACATCTACATCAACTCTATAATCGTCACTACGACAAACCGACCAATTAACTGTTTTAGACAAATGTTGAGGCAGATAAATTTTTCCGGCTAATACGTCATTAATTGCCGATAATATTTCGTGAGAAGGTAGGTCTTTTGGCACAAAGCCATTAGCGCCTAGTCTTAATGCATTCTCAACGTCAGAAATTTTTTCCGAACCAGATACTATTAATTTTTTGAAATTAGAGCATCGATGCTTAGCAGCCATTAGAAAATCGAAGCCATTAATATTAGGCATGTTTAGATCGGTAATAACTAAATCATATGTGTTTAGGGTGTCAAAATCATCAAGCAATTGACGTGCGTTATACTTAGTAGTGACCTGTAACTTTTTATCTAACTGACCCAAAATAATTTTTAGGCCGTCAGCGAATAATCGATGGTCGTCGATTATTAAAATTTTTGTTATCGTTGAATTCAGCATTTTATTCTAACCACAATTATCACCCTACAGCTAATTGTAACAAAAATTAACAATTTAAATGCGAAGAGGTACTTTAGTACATTAAAAAGCCTCTCTAGAAAACTAGAGAGGCATAAACTAAAAGTCATCCATAACTACCCCCATCCCCATGAAGGTCTGTTTAAGTAATAATAACAAAGAATAAATTTCAAAAGGTAAAGTGGTACTTTAGTACCACTTTTAAGGCGCCCGACTCAATAGGGTGTAACAGGAATACAAGAATTATCAGTGAATAACAGCAAAGGCAAAGATAAAAAATATAACTTAATAGACCTCCAAGGTATTGGGCCTAGAGTCGTCGGTTTGTTGGAAGCTGTAGGAATAGATTCTCCAGAAAAGCTAACAGAAGTTGGAGCCATGGAGGCTTATCTTAGAATAGTCGAAACAGGCTATTCACCACATTTGGCTTTGTTATATGCATTAGTGGGTGCGGTAGAAGACAGAGATTGGAGAGACGTTGCTCAAAAGGATAAAGCTCGGTTAACAGCTGAGCTAGAGGTATTACAAGATATGGGTGTTGATATATTGGTTTCTAAAAAGAAGAATTAATGACAAGCCTTTCCAAGTTTCTTTAAGCGCCAGTAGTTATAAGGCCAAGGCGTTAAAAATCCAGCAAGCAACATAAATGGAATAACCCACCACGTTAATCGAGCACCACCAACTAGAAAGTAATCGGTAGCATTCATAGCTGCCTCCATTGCAACCATACTAACCAAACTCATACCTATAGCTGTTTTGAAGGCAGCACTTAGCTGCATTTGCCTACTGAGTAAAATTGTTTCTAAGATAATACTAGTTGTTATGCCGCAAACTATAGCGACACTCATGACTATTAACGGAGCAGTTTCAGGAGAATAAGTTTGAAACCAGAGGATTGCGCCGAAATCACCAATCATACAGCCAAGTAAACACCATAAAGTGTTGATGGCTGATTGTTTCCATACAGCGAGGTCGTGCCAGTGAAATGAATTTTTTACAGCTTCAGCAGTATTCGGGCAGCATGAGCTTTTCTTGGGGCTATCCATAGATAGAGAATATCACTTTTTATAAGGTTCACTAAGACAACAAACTTAGTCTTCAGTTCTAGGGAGCTGAACGAGTTAGAAAAAATGTAATACAAGCTGCATTATCTAGCGCCTTTTTAGGCTTAGAAACTGCCCACTTTTTACAGTCATCAAGTTTATAACTATGATCATCCGTATCCATGCCGAAGGGTGGGTGAAAATGACTTAATTCATGGAAGTGCCAGCCAGTTTTATTTTCCACATTATCTTCGAAGCCGCGACAGAAATAAATCGATGGAAACTCACTCGCGCTATCTTCACTATCATCAATCCAGCCATATCCCATAGGTGCTGGGTAGAGATCATCGAAGTATTCATTACACTTCATGGCGTAATGAATAGAGTTACTTTGAAGGGAGCTTTGGATATTTCTAAGACCGTTTAATAGTTGATTAGCTATATCCGTGTTAGCACTGCTATCAATGAACTGTGTATACGTGGAATGTTTAGCAAGCGTATTGGTTTGAATAGCAGTTGCTAACTCATCAATCTTGTTAGTAATTTTTTCTAAAGAAGCATTTTCATTCGCTTTCATGAGAGCTTCAAAGCGTTCCGGGCTTAATGGAATACGTTGCTTACCGGACTTATCGCTTAGTGTTGGGGAGAGGTTTTCTTGCGGAGTAAGTTGATTAGCACTGAAGTAAAAGTAAGCAAATAAACCAACTAGACAAAAAACAAAGAGGGTTATGGTTTTATTCATCAAGAACCGTTGGGGGAATTTTCATCAGAACTATAAGCCCTTAATACCTCACAGATCTCAACTTTATAGCGTGTTAACCACTTTTCTTGACCTAACTTTTGAGCGGCTTGATGCTCGGTGTCTTCGCGCCAGGCTTTTATGTCTTTAAGTGAGTGCCAATAAGATACGGCAACTTCTTCACCGTCATCTACACAAGCTGACAAGTCGATACAGTTATACTTATCAAAAGCAATATCACGCATAAATACTGACATCTCAGCATAGCCTTTATCGTCATTGGATAATTGAGCTCGAAAAATAACAGCGTACATTAGTTTGTCTCCTTTAATATGTCATTAACCCATTGCGGAACCATATCAGTGGCTTTGCCATACATATGCTGTGAAAAAGCATTGGCAACATTGGATTTTTCTAAATTAATTTCAAGCGTTTCAGCACCAGCTTGTCTCGCCATTTCAACAAAGCCAGCAGCAGGGTACACATTACCTGATGTGCCAATGGCTACAAATAAGTCACATTGAGAAATAGCTGAATAAATTTCATCCATGTATAAAGGCATTTCGCCAAACCATACAATATGTGGACGTAAATTACCTACTTCATTGCAGCAAGGGCAAGGTGTCTCGATATGAATATCTTCCTTGCAGTCATAAATTAGATTAGTTTTTTTACAGCGTGATTTTAATATTTCTCCATGCATATGGAGTACATTTTTGCTGCCACCGCGTTCGTGAAGATCGTCGATATTCTGGGTAACTAACAAGAAATCACCAGTAAAATCACGCTCTAACTTAGCTAAAGCAATATGTGCAGTATTTTCTTTAACAGCATCACTAAGCAGTTGTTGGCGTCTTGCATTATAGAATTGATGAACGAGTTTCGGGTCACGAGTGAAGCCTTCAGGGGAAGCAACATCTTCAATGCGATGATTTTCCCAAAGCCCATCACTGGCTCGAAATGTCTTAATGCCCGATTCAGCAGATATACCAGCACCAGTTAAAACAACGATTGATTGATATAGCATATGTGAATGGCTAGGCTTTAGTCAGAGTCGTGAGTTTCATCAATCTTATTAAGATGGACACCTTGTGAAACAAGAGCTTTAGTAAACTCTTCTAAATCTATACCTGAATCTTCGTTTAATTGAATGTTTTGATCATCGGTGGTGTTGAGTTCATAACTTGTATGATGGTTGCCTATTGTTTGTTTTACTTCAGCTATTTGATTAAGGTTTAAAATGAAACTTTCTTCAAGTTCGTTGGGAGCATTCCATTGAATGGTTTTATCATCTATAGATATATCCCACGTACCATCAGAGTTAATTCGTTTGTAAACATTGTTGGCGAATGCGGCAATCAGGGCTATGCCGCCAGCGATAAGCAGATAGTGAAGATTACTCATTGTATCGGCATTACCAGCTAGTTTTTTATATAAAAACCAAGCAATGATGAGTGAACATATGATTAAGGCAGGCAGGCTTTTCATGCCGGCATCGTGTGCTGTTTGGGTATAGTGAAATATCTTCATATAACTCAGTTTAACGCATTTTAAACACCTTATAAATCAATCTCTTGAGGGGAAAAAATAATTAATCATTGTTAATTTGTGTTAAATTACTGCCTCGAAATTATTAGTCAATAAGATGGGTTTGCGACCATTGTATTTTAAAAAGAAAATTCTGCTTTTAATTGTAGGCGTTATGTTTTTAGGGTTTTTATTAACCTCACTATCTAGCTATTTTTTTGCGAGATCAGAAACGGTTGATCGATTAATTAATCAAGACCTTCCAATAGCAAATGATAGTATTTACTCAGAGGTCCAAAGAGACCTATTAAGACCAAAGTTAATTTCTTCTGTTATGGCGAATAACACCTTTGCTCGTGAGTGGTTGACTCATGGTGAAAAAGACATAGATGAAGTGACGCGTTATTTAAGTGCGTTGAAGGAAGAGTATGGAGCCGTTATCGCTTTTTTGGTTTCAGAGAACGAGCCAAGAAATTATTATTATGAGAAAGGAATCTTAACTCAAATAGAAGCTGGTTTAGATAGAGATAATTGGTATTTCCGTGTTCGTAATGTTGTAGACACAAGTGAACTTAATGTCGCAGTTGATACCGCTAATAATGACAACTTAACGATCTTTATTAACTATAAAGTTTTTGATAATAATGGGGAATTTATAGGCGTAACTGGCGTTGGTTTAAGCCTTAATCAGATAAAGACGGCTTTACAGGAGTATCGAGAAAAATATGAGCATCAAGTATTTTTTATCGATAAAAAAGGAAAAATATTAATACAAGACGAGAAATCTACAGATTTAACGGGCAACATAAAGAACATTGAAGGTTTATCTGAGGTCGCTGATAAGGTTTTACTTACAGCGGATCTAGCTGATGCGGTAAATACCTTTCAATATAAACATGGTGGACATTCATATGTACTGAACACTCGGTATATTAAAGAGTTAGACTTATTTCTTGCCTTGGTGGGGGATGTAGATCAAGAAGCAAATCAACTTAAGAGCCTATCATGGTTAAATTTAGCAATATGGCTATTACTTACTCTGGGTATTATGAGTATTTTGTTATGGTTAATTAACAAGAGTCAGGAAAAATTTAAACATTTAGCATGGCATGACCCTTTAACTAATGTGTTTAATCGACAAGCTTTTGAAGAAAAATATGCCGAAACTATTAATTCAAAAACTTATCGAGATCGACCGATATCTTTACTCATGATAGATATTGATAATTTCAAAATAATTAATGATCAATATGGTCATAGTATTGGTGATAATGTCATTAAAAATATCGCGAGCTTATTAAATGAAAATATGGGGAAAGACGATATCTTGGCCCGATGGGGAGGCGACGAATTTTGCTACCTTTTACCTGGGAAAGACATTATAAAAGCTCGAGAGACTGCCGAGAAATTACGCTTGTCTATAGAGAAGTCCACGTCATTGCTATTTGGGCGTGTTATTAACGTTAGTATTGGTATTTCTGAGAGAAGCGTGGAAAATGACGTTATCCAAAGTTTGGATCAACATATAGATAAAGCTGATTTTTACTTATATGAAGCAAAACGCGCTGGCCGAAATCAAATAAAGGGCTAGCGTGTATTAAGAGTATTTATTGCTGATTAGGCTTTTAAAAATCTTTTAAGTAAAGAGCTTTTACAGGCTTACGTTTTTCTTTAAGTAGCTTTCGTAGGAACTTTTTGCCTTCCTTTCTTTGTTCAGTTGATAAGCTGTTATGGAAATTTACAAAAGCAGCTATTGAGGCTTGTTTAGTTCCCAGACGCTTAGTCTGCTTTTCAGTTAATGCGGTATTAACTTGATCAACAGTTAAGTCTTTATCTGAAGAAAATAAGTTGGATGATTCATGATTTTTACGTCCTTCTATTGCATCCATTTTTTGTTTTCTTAATAGTCTTTTCTCATCAAGGTAAGCAGAAAGAAGGCCTTGTTGTGTAGAGGTTAATTCGAGCGCTTTAGTCGCTCGTTCCACTAGGCGTTGCTGTCGTTCATCTGGCCCCGCACTCGCAGGTATTAAAAACATAGTCATGCAAATAAGAGCAAATATGCTGATAACTTTTTTCATTGATATTCATTAAGCTGATTACATATTTGCTAATTTAGCATGACATATCTGAACGGCAGCTTAATTAACGTTTACTTTCAGTAAGTGTTTCTTTATTTACGAAACCTAAAGAGTGTTCGGCAAAATAGATTGCGCCATCAACTTTCGCGACTAACTTTAAAGTATCGTTAGCTCGTGGCTTAGTAATAGGTGTTTGCCAATTTAGCTGATCATCACTTGATGAAAGAGAGACTGGTGATTGATCGTTAATACCCACTTTAATTCCTTCTAGCGGTAATTTTGATTCAACAGTTACTTGGTTGTTATCAAAAACAACATCTATAGCCATGTCGCCATTTTTAAGTGTACATATGCCGCTGGTGTAGCGACAGTTAGGTCGCCCAACAAGTGTATAAGATTGACCTTCTTGAGCAGCCTGAGGCTTCTCACTAACAATAAAGTCAGTTGCAAAAAATGAAATAAGGGCAAGAACTGGAGCTACGATAACTGCCACGATCATGTGTTTGTTTTTTAAAAGGCTCATAGTGTTAACTCTAAATAATTCGATTAAGTCTTGGGTGTAAGTGGTAATTACTATTCATTGAATAACATAAAAAAGGAGGCCTAATTTAGGCCTCCAATTCTAAGTTTAACGACTAGCGTTTAGTGATTTGAAGCAACTGTTTTCGAACCCTTAGGGATACGAATGTCTTCAACAAGCTCTTGAATGTGCG
>CAYPMT010000091.1:0-9576 GCA_964411875.1 uncultured Kangiellaceae bacterium | reverse complement strand
TGCAACCAGGCGAAGGCGCTTTTTATGGGCCGAAAATTGAGTTTACCCTGTATGATTGTTTAGATAGAGCCTGGCAATGTGGCACCATTCAGCTCGACTTTTCTATGCCAGAGCGTCTAGATGCAACTTATGTTGCTGAAAATAGCGAGCGTAAAGTGCCAGTGATGATCCATCGAGCGATTTTGGGTTCGTTGGAGCGTTTTATTGGCATTTTGACTGAAAATTATGCCGGCAAATTTCCGCCTTGGTTGTCACCTGTTCAGGTGGTTGTGATGAATATTACGGATAAACAGAGCGAATATGTCGAAAAAAGTGTGAAATATTTGAATTCTCAAGGATTTAGAGTCAATTCGGACTTGAGAAACGAGAAGATCGGCTTTAAAATTCGCCATCACACATTACAGCGAGTTCCTTACTTGCTAGTTGCGGGTGATCGAGAGGTGGAAACTAACACCCTTTCGGTAAGAACTCGCTCTGGTAAAGACTTAGGCAGTTTGTCTATCGAAGCTTTTGCTAAGCTATTGAATGAAGCGATTGCTCAGCAAGGCCGGTTTGAAGATTAGTGTAGAGATTAATTAACAGAGGATTATACATATTAAGAAAGCAAGGCCAAAACTAAGCCAAAAAGAACAACGGGCAAGTATTAATGAAGAAATAACTGTACCTGAAGTTCGTTTGATTGGCGCAGATGGGGAATCCATGGGAGTTGTTTCAAATAAAGAGGCTCAACAGGCCGCTGATGAAGCAAAGCTCGATTTGGTTGAAATTTCGCCTGGAGCAGCGCCTCCAGTGTGCAAAATAATGGATTATGGCAAATATATTTTTGAACAAAAGAAAGCTAAGGCTGCTGCTAAAAAGAAGCAAACGATTGTTCATGTTAAAGAAATTAAGTTTCGCCCGGGCACAGATATCGGCGATTACAATGTTAAGTTGAGAAAGCTACAAGCGTTTTTGGAACAAGGCGACAAAACCAAAATTACAGTGAGGTTTCGTGGTCGTGAAATGGCTCATAAAGAATTGGGCATGGAATTATTAAAAAGGATAGAAAAAGATTTATCTGAGCTTGCTGATGTTGAAGCTCGACCAAAGTTAGAGGGCCGTCAAATGATTATGGTGATGGCACCTAAAAAGAAAAAATAGCTAATTTTTACGTCTTAAAAATTAGTTGTTTTGCCTAGGTAGGGTTTTTGGCAACCTTGCACGGGCTGGTGAGAAAGTAGATTGTTTTAGTAACGTCTAGCTTTCTTTATTTTTAACACTGTTAGGTAACAAACGGCATAGAAAAGTTTTGATTAACTTTGTTAAGTTGATTGATTTTTCAAAATGCGACCTACAGCTGCAAAGTGGAGTAAAAGCAATGCCAAAAATAAAGTCCGATAGTGGCGCTGCAAAGCGTTTCAAAAAAACCGGAAAAGGTGGTTTCAAGCATGCACAATCGCATCGTCGCCACATTCTTACGAAAAAGAGCACCAAGCGAAAGCGTCATTTGCGTGATATGCAAATGGTTGCACCTGCTGATGTTGAACAGCTGAATCGTCAGCTTCCTTACGCTTAAGAATGGGAGATTATTGAAATGCCTAGAGTAAAAAGGGGTGTAACTGCCCATAAGCGTCATAAAAAAGTTTTAAAAGCGGCCAAAGGTTATTATGGTGCTCGCAGTCGAGTCTTTCGAGTTGCTAAGCAAGCAGTAACTAAAGCAGCTCAATATGCTTATCGTGACCGTCGCCAACGTAAGAGACAGTTTCGAGCTTTATGGATTCAGCGTATTAACGCCGAAGCCCGTGTGAGTGGTTTGTCTTATAGCCAATTTATTAATGGCCTTAAGAAAGCAGAAATTGAAGTTGATCGTAAAATTTTGGCTGATCTAGCTGTATTTGACAAAGCGGCGTTTGCAGCTTTAGTTGAAAAATCAAAAGCAGCTCTTGCGTAAACATTTAATTAGCTAATCTTAATGGTTAGTTACTTTATTGTTATTAAAGGGAAGGGCTGAAGCCTTTCCCTTTTTTTATTGTTTAATTAGCTAGTCGTTGATTAATTGTTGTGGATTAACTCAACTATCGGAATAAAATAAAATGTCTAATGCTGTTGATGAAATTTTAAATCGGGGTTTGGCGGCCATACAAGCTGCAGCCGACTTGCAATCACTTGAACAAGTAAAAGTCGACTTTTTAGGTAAAAAAAGTGAGCTGACTCAAGCATTAAAATCTTTAGGTCAGTTACCTGTTGAAGAGCGCCCTGTTCAAGGTGTAGTAATTAATAAAGCTAAACAATCATTTCAAGCGGCTTTCAATGAGCAAAAAGAATCATTAGAAAATGCTAAAATCGATCAGCAATTACAAAATGAATCCATCGATGTCACCTTAGCCGGTCGTAATAGTCAGCGAGGTGGCTTACATCCAGTTAACCGAACCTTAGAAAGAATTGTTCATTACTTTTCGCAAATTGGTTTTGAGGTTGAAGAAGGTCCCGAAGTTGAAGATGATTATCACAATTTCGAAGCGTTAAATATTCCGGGTCATCATCCTGCGCGCGCTATGCATGATACCTTTTATTTTGGCAATGGTGATTTGTTACGTACTCATACGTCACCGGTACAAATACGTACGATGGAAAAAAAGTCACCGCCTGTAAGAATTATTGCGCCAGGCAGAGTATATCGCTGTGATTCAGATTTAACTCACACTCCTATGTTTCATCAGGTGGAGGGTTTGTTGGTTGATAAAACGACATCCTTTGCGGATTTAAAAGGCGTGTTAGATGAGTTTTTAAAACACTTTTTTGAAAAAGATGATTTGGCGGTTAGGTTTAGGCCGTCTTATTTTCCTTTTACTGAGCCTTCGGCTGAAGTGGATATTGAATGTGTTATGTGTCAGGGAAAAGGTTGTCGCGTTTGTAGTCATACGGGCTGGTTAGAGATTTTAGGGGCAGGTATGGTACACCCTAATGTTTTACGTTCGGTCAATATTGATGATGAAGTTTACACAGGCTATGCCTTTGGCATGGGGGTAGAAAGAATGACAATGCTGCGTTATGGCGTGAATGATTTGCGTCTGTTTTTTGAAAACGACTTAAGGTTTTTAAAGCAGTTTAATTAGTAAAAATAATTCTAGATAAAAAAACCTTGGAATAAATGTCATGAAGATTAGTGAAAAGTGGTTAAGAGATTGGGTTAATCCAGATATTACGACGGATCAGCTTGTTGAAACCTTAACCATGGCCGGTTTAGAAGTTGATGGTGTTGAGTGTTTAGGTGAAGAGTTATCAGGTGTTGTTGTCGGTCAAATTGAAAAGGCCGAGCCTCATCCTGAAGCCGATAAATTACAAGTGTGTGAAGTTAATGTTGGTGAATCAGAAAACTTGCAAATTATTTGTGGTGCACCGAATGCAAGAGCCGGCTTGAAAGTTGCGGTAGCAACCATAGGTTGTACGTTACCCGGTGATTTTAAAATTAAAAAAGCCAAGCTTCGAGGCGTGCATTCATTTGGTATGTTGTGTTCGACAAAAGAGCTCAACTTAGGTGAAGAAAGTGATGGCATTATGGAGTTGCAAGACGATGCAGCTATTGGCCAAGAATTAATTGACCATTTAGGCGTTAGGGATATTGCCATTGATATTGATTTAACGCCTAACCGAGGTGACTGCTTAGGCATCAAGGGTGTTGCAACAGAAGTTGGTGTGCTGACTCAAACGCAAGTTAACCCCATTGAAATTAAAACTAATCCGGTGACCATTGATGATCGAGTCGAGATTAATTTAGGCGAGCCTAAAGCCAATCCGCGTTTTGTTGCGAGAATTATTAAAGGTGTTAACACTCAAGCTAAAACACCTGAGTGGATGGTTGCTCGTTTAGCGGCATCAGATATTCGTAGTATTGATCCAGCGGTTGATGTGACCAACTATGTGATGATTGAACTTGGTCATCCTATGCATGCTTTTGATTTGAGCCATTTATCTGGTGCCATTCAAATTCGTCGAGCTAAAGCCAATGAAAAGTTAGTCTTATTAGATGACCAAGAAATTCAACTAAGAGACGATACGCTGGTTGTTGCTGATGAAGAAAAAGTTTTATCAATGGCTGGCATTATGGGGGGTAAATTTTCAGGGATTAACAATGAGACTCAAGATTTATTACTTGAAGTTGCTCATTGGGACCCGATTGATATTGCCGGTAAAGCGAGAAGTTACAGCTTGCATACCGATGCATCACATCGTTTTGAGCGAGGCGTTGATTATAACTTGTGTGTCGATGTCATGGAGCGAGCGACAGAATTGTTACTCATGATTGTCGGTGGACAGGCTGGTCCTATTGTCGATGAAGTCAATCAAGAACATTTTCCTAAAACACGTGAAATCTTATTGCGTCGCGCCAGCATTAAGAAGGTTTTAGGTATTGAAATTGATGATAAGCAAGTTGAAGATATTCTGACGCGTTTGGACATGGTTTTTACTACCCATTCAGAAGGCTGGCAGGTGACACCACCAACGAGTCGTTTTGATATTGCTATTGAAGTTGATTTGATTGAAGAGCTGGTTCGAGTTTACGGCTATAACAATATACCGAGCCATAAACCGGTTGCAGAAATGGCTATGATTAGACAAGCTGAAAACCGTTTGCAACGCAGTCAAGTGGCTCACCTATTAGCTGATAGAGGTTATCAAGAAGTGATTACCTATTCTTTTGTTGATGAGTCCTCTCAATCTGTATTACAGCCAGATTTAACGCCACTGCCTCTAGTTAACCCCATTTCATCAGAGCTTTCAGTCATGCGGACTTCTCTATGGTCAGGACTGTTAAAAGTGGTGAGCTACAACCAAAAGCGTCAAAGCGAGCAAGTGCGTATCTTTGAGTCGGGTTTGAAATTTGTTCAACAAAATGGTGAGTTAATACAAACCCCTGTAATTGCTGGTGCTATTTCAGGACGGCGTTATCCGCAAAACTGGCAGGGAATGGACGAAAAAGTAGACTTTTTTGACCTAAAAGGTGATTTAGAGGCTATCTTTGATATGACAGCCGCTAGCACAAGCTTTTCATTTAAAGCAGCAGAATGTGATGGACTGCATCCAGGCCAATCAGCTGAAATTTTTCGTGATGGTGAGTTATGTGGAGCGATAGGTCAGTTACATCCTAAAATGTGTCAATCATTTGAGCTTGATGAGGCTGTATTTCTGTTTGAACTAGCGCTTGAGCCCTTATTGGATAGGGTTATTCCTAAATTTACCGAACTATCCAAATTTCCGGCCATTCGTCGCGATTTAGCCATTTTAGTGAAAGAAAGCGTGACATCTTCGCAAATTATTGATTTAATTGGACAAACGGAGAAAAATTGGCTAAATAATATAAGTATCTTTGATGTTTATCGTGGCAAAGGTATTGAGAGTGGCCACAAGAGTGTTGCTGTTGCAGTTACTCTGCAGCGTTTTGATAGAACTTTCAAAGATAAGGAGATTAACAAAGTTATGGATAGAATTATTGATTCACTGGTCAGCCAACTTGGTGCAGTGTTGCGAGATTAAGTATTGCGAGATTAAAGTATGGCATTAACAAAAGCAGAAATGGCTGAGCGTTTATTTGAGGACCTAGGTCTAAATAAGCGTGAAGCAAAAGAAATGGTTGAAGGTTTTTACGAAGAAATTCGTAATGCCTTAGCCAGAAATCAACAGGTTAAATTATCAGGCTTTGGTAATTTTGACTTAAGAGATAAAAGGCAGCGTCCCGGACGTAACCCAAAAACAGGTGAAGAGATCCCAATTAGTGCTCGACGTGTTGTGACCTTCCGTCCCGGACAAAAACTAAAATCTCGAGTAGAAGCTTATGCTGGAAACAAGTAACAATAACGAGTTAGTACCTATTCCAGATAAGCGCTACTTTACCATTGGTGAAGTGAGTGAACTTTGCCTGGTCAAGCCCCATGTATTGCGTTATTGGGAGCAAGAATTCCCTCAGCTTAAGCCGGTTAAGCGACGAGGCAACCGCCGTTATTATCAACGTGAAGATGTTATCGTTATTCGTGAAATCCGCGAGTTACTTTATGATCAAGGTTTTACTATTGGTGGTGCTCGACAACAATTAGAAGCGAGTGAGACTGCGCCTGATCCTGAAGTTATTCAGGCCATTATTAATGATTTAGAAAGCGTTCTAAAAATTCTAAAGCATTAGTCTAAGTTAAATTACTTTCAGTTATTTAATTGTCCTATTTAGTACAACCCTAGTTTTTTGTAGTCTTTATTAAAGAGTTTAAATTTACAGAGCAAAAATTATCATTTGCTTTTGGGTGATTTTTGTTTTATAAAGCCGCCTGGTTTCGGAGCGTGGCGCAGCCTGGTAGCGCACTTGCATGGGGTGCAAGGGGTCGGAGGTTCAAATCCTCTCGCTCCGACCAAAGTTTAAATTAATGAATCAACTAAATTAAGCCAACTGGCTTGCTGTATGTGGTTGTGAGAGTAGGGGAGCCTGCTCGAGGATTCCCGCGCTTTCGGTAAGCCTCAGCGACTCAAGCAGACAAAGCCGCGCTTTGTAGCCTTCATCTTTCATTCACACCTTGTTCAGTCGGTTGATAGATAATTAATCGATAGCTTACTATTATTGGGTAGTGATTTTAAATGATAAGAAAGCCTAGGTATTTTGCTAAAAAGCGTTATACTTATTTACACCGTGTTATAGAGTAGCTCGGATGCTCTTTTTGCAACGTTATATAAAAACTTTAACTTTTATTATTGTCTGTGTTTTTTCTTCAGGGACTTTAAGTGCCGCTGAGCTTAGCCCTGTGTTGGTTGAGTCTAATCCCCTAGCGACTGAGCCTAATTCTGCATTGGCTAAGCCTAATTTTGTCGCAACTAAATCTAAGCCTGTAACGACTAAATCAAATGTTGTGGCGGTTTTTTACCCAAAAGTTAAGGGTTCTTACAAAACGGTTTATGAAGAAATTCTAAAAGGTATTCAAACAGCTCAATCATCGGTTGAAAACATTGAGGTCGTTGAATTTATTTTAGCAAAAGAATTTGTTGTATCAGATATTGTAAAACAACTGCGCAAAAAAGGGATTAAGCAAGTTATTGTTCTTGGCAGTTTAGGCTATAAATTAGCTAAAGCATTACCTAAAGACGAGTTTCAAGCGATATCTGGTGGATTACCTATTAGACCGGGTCAAATGTGTGGCGTTAGTTACATCAGCGATCCAGCAAAGTTGTTTGAATATTTACAACTAGTTAATCCCGGCGTTAAACGTATTCATGTCGCTTACAGTGAAAGAAATCGCTGGTTAATTAAATTAGCTAAAGCTGCGGCAGCTAATAAAGGATTAAAATTAATCGCGACAAAAGCAGCCAATACTAAAGAGGCAGTTGACTATTATAAAAGCTTGTTTAAATCAGGCTTAGATAAAATAGATGCTATTTGGCTATTAGTTGATAAGGTTTGTTCTCATGACAAATATATTTTGCCCATGGTATTGGAAAGCTCTTGGGAAAAAGAAATAGCTGTATTTTCTAGTAAGCCCTCCCATGCTAAGCGAGGGACGTTGTTTTCAATTTACCCCGATAACCAAGGGCTCGGTAAAATGCTTGTTGAGTTAGTGCAAGAAGTTATTATTAAACCGAAAAAGTCTAATAATGTGGTTATGCTCGATGAATTATTACTGGCAGTTAATGTCAGAACCGCGTCTCACTTAGGGATTAAGTATACGGCAGAGCAACAGGCTTTGTTTAAGTTAACTTTTCCTGAGTAGTCTATGATATTCAGCCATTTAATATTTAACTCCCAAGCGACACTTAAGCGCCAGTTAATCATTGCTTTTGTTGTTGTCGTTGTTATTTTAGCCATAACTATTTCATCAATTAGCGCTTGGAAAGCCAGCCAAAATGTTAGAAAGTCAGCTATTGATGTCGGTATTCAGGTGACTGCTAATTTTGCTGATCACAGCTCTTTGTCGTTACTAATACAAGCTAAAGATAATGCTCAAGGTGCTATTCAAAGTGCTTTGGGGTTTGAGGAAGTTATTTTAGTTTCAATTTTTCTGCCAGATGGAAGCGAGTTTGTGAGCGATATGAAAGGCTCGGTTCAACTCTCTAATTATGATATTACTCAAGCACCTAAAACACCGCAGTTAGTTGATGAATATGATGACTTTTGGGTGTTTGCTTCAGCTGTTTATAAAGAAGACGACTCCTTTGAAGATGAAATGATGGGGACAGATGATTTTGATCTAGGCGAAGAGTCAGAGGATAAAGTTGATGGTGGAACGCTATTAGGTTACGTATTAATTGAATATAACAAAGACCGTCTGCATCGCTTACAGCGTTCAATGTTTATTAATAATTTAAGTATTGGTGGCGTGACTGCAGCTTTGTTGATTATTTTTGTTGGCTGGGGTGTCAATCGTTTAGTGCAACCACTGTCTCGGTTATCAGACATAATGGCTCATGCAAGAGATTCAGGGACTTATCCTCAAGCACCATTAGACGGGGCGCGAGAAATTAGGCAGATGTCTGATGTTTACAATCAAATGATGGAACAATTAAAACGACAGCGTGATGAGTTAGCATTACACCGTGATAACCTTGAATCAGAGGTTGATATTAGAACAAAAGATTTAGTTGTTGCTCGTGATCAAGCATTAACCGCTAACAGGCATAAATCAGAGTTTTTAGCGAATATGAGTCACGAATTACGTACACCACTTCAAGCCATTATTGGTTATGCCGACTTAACTCGGGAAGACTTAGAGCTTGAATGCATGGATGATCAAGCCGAAGACTTGGTTAAAATTATTCGCAGTGCACATAATTTATTAGGACTTATTAACAACATTTTAGATTTATCTAAAATTGAGGCAGGGCACATGGACTTGTCGCTGGTCCCTGTCGACATGAATGATTTGATTAGTGAAACCATGGATACGATTAAACCCATGGCTGATGCAAACAATAATGAGCTTATTTTAGAAAAAGGGCAACTTGCAGAAAGTCTATTATTAGATCGCCAGAAGATGATGCAAATCTTTTTAAATTTACTCAGCAATGCGTGTAAGTTTACTAAAAATGGCACGGTCACTTTTTCTATTCAGAGTGATGAAAATATGATTAATTTTTCAGTGGCTGATACAGGGGTTGGTATTCCCGAAGATCAATTAGAATTAATTTTTGAAGAGTTTATTCAAGTTGATGGTAGCTTAGCGCGTAATTTTGAAGGCACTGGTTTAGGTATGGCTATTACTAAAAGCTTTTGTAGTTTGATGGACGGTGAAATTTTAGTTGAAAGTGAATATGGCGAAGGAACTACCTTTAAAGTACAGCTGCCACTACAACAAAATCAAGAGGTTAGCGAATAAAAGCGAGATTAAAGCTTGAGAATTGGTTAATTTAAGCTACACTCAATACAGTCAGTTTTTTTAGGTGGAATATTATAACAATTAAGGTGATTCCATGTTTATTAAGCAACATCAGTTTATAAAGTTTTTTCTTGCTATCGCTTATGCTTTCTCTTTAAGCGTTTCGGCAAGTGATATTAATAGCCTTGCAGTTGATAAGGTTATAGAGCCGGACGATGAATTTTTAGAGTCAGATGATGAGTTTGGTGAT
>CAYPMT010000090.1:0-9958 GCA_964411875.1 uncultured Kangiellaceae bacterium | reverse complement strand
TTTGAGCAGGCTTTGATTTTCATGTTGACCATGAATATCCACTAATAAACTACCGAGCTGTTTGAGTTGTGATTGAGTGGCACTGCGGCCATTAATAAAGCATTTGCTGCGTCCCTGGCGGATAATCACTCGCCTTAGAATACACTCGTTGTCTTCATCGAGTTCTTGTTCTTGTAACCAGGCAATAGCTTGAGAAGATTGGTCTAATTCAAAAACACTGGTGACTTCAGCTTGTTTAGCGTTGGGATAAATCACAGATTGTTCGGCACGTTCACCTAAGCTTAATCCCAAAGCATCAATTACAATCGATTTACCTGCACCAGTTTCACCGGTAATAACCGACATGCCATTTGACCAATTTAAGTCAAGTGTTTGAATAATAGCGAAATTTTTGATTTCTATACGACTTAGCATAATCACTAGCACTATCTGTACAAGTAGTTATGGTGATTGTATAGTAGATGAAGCTGTTTGGGTAGTTATTTGTTTGGAGTTACTGCTTGAGGTTTTTGTTGGTTGGGTTTAGTGTAAGTTCAACAGTTATGACCATTTGCCATTGCAAAAAAGGAGTCATCCATTGGCCATTTTAGATAAAGCAAAAGAGCTTAGAGATAAAGTTAACGAGTCTATTACATCATTCAGTAGTGATGAAGTGATTGCGAATACGGTAATCAAAGCAGTAGAAAAGCAAGAAAAAGTTAATGCGCTCTTAAAAGAAAAGGGTTGTAATTATCGAGTTTCAGATATTGATTTAGGCATGGGTATTCCTCCGAGTGTAACTTTTGGTGTACGTCGAGTTAGTGAGTTATCTGAAAAAGCAGAGATAAAAGAGCAAAGCTCAAAATAATTATTGTTTGAAGAAGTTAATTTAAATAGCTTAATTTGATGAACTTATTATCTGAAACTAAGATTAGTTGCCCTTACTGTGGTGAGTCGATTAATGTACTGATTGACTGTTCTCAAGGCAATCAGGAATATACTGAAGATTGCCAAGTTTGTTGCAGACCCATTGTTTTTAGGGTGACGTTATTAGATGATGAACCAGTCGTATCTGTTTATACGGAAGATGAGGCTTATTGAAAGTAAAGAGCAATAAGGTTAAAGCTTTTGTCCCCAGTTTAATTTGCTGCGCAATAATTCAAAATAATCGTAATCTAACGGGTGAACTAACTTCATTTCGATGGGGTATTCTTTTACTCTAATACGATCACCGGGCATAAGAGAAATAATTTCTTGGCCGTCGCAACTGAGTTGTGGCGTATAGGGGTTAACTTTTGGGATGACAATATCAATAACACGCTTTCGGTTTAATGCAATTGGCCGGCTGGTCAGTGTGTGAGGACACATTGGCACTAAAACGACTGAATCTGTTTCAGCACCCATAATCGGCCCGCCGGCCGAAAGTGCGTAAGCAGTTGACCCTGTGGGTGTTGAAACAATTAATCCGTCGGAACGTTGGCTGTAAACAAACTGATCATCAACATAAAGCTCAAAAGCAATCATACGAGCAATTTCGCCGGGATATAAAACGACATCATTAACTGCTGTAGAAGAACCGATAATTTCATTGTCACGATAAACCTCAGCATGGAGTAAAAACCGATTTTCTAAATTATATTCGCCATTGAGTATCGGAGGAATGCGTGTTTCTAGTTCGGTCGGTCGAATATCGGTTAAAAAACCTAAGTGGCCTCGGTTAATGCCAAGCAAGGGTATTTTGCTATCAACGAGTCCGCGAGCTGTTTTTAGCATACTGCCGTCGCCACCAACCACAATAGCTAAGTCACAATGTGCACCAAGCTCTTTAAAAGCGACAACTTCAACACCCTGGGTATTAATGCCCTGATTATTGCGTTTGGGTAGATAGGTGGTTTTATTGAGTCGTTTAAGCTGTTCAATTAATGCAGTGATTGTTTCATTAGCAGCTTGGCTGTTTGGCTTACCAGTTATGCCAATGTGGTTAAATGAATGATTTGACGAGTTATTTTCAACCATAGTTTAAGTAAATCGTTTGTAGTAATGATTAACATTTTAATCATCGGTGGTTTTTGCCTTATATTCAAGCTTTAAATAAAAATCATTAACAAAGCCACTTAAACTCGCTAAACTGTTGCGACATTTTTCCACCAGTTCTGCTTCTATGCCTTGGTTGCAACTACGTTTAACGACTACACAGCCTCATGTTGATGAGGTTGGTACACTATTGATGGAAATGGGGGCTTTATCGGTGACTTTAATGGATGCAGCTGATGCTCCTATTTTAGAGCCTGCTCCAGGGGAAACACCTCTTTGGCAAAATGTTCAAATGTTAATTTTGTTCGATGCAGACATTAATACTGATAAGTTATTAATAGCTTGGCGTCAGCAGAGTTTAGCTAAGCTCACATCTAACGAACGTTTTGAGTTGCTTGAAGATAAAGACTGGGAAAGAGAGTGGATGACACACTTTGAGCCAATCAAGTTTGGTAACAAGCTTTGGGTGTGTCCAAGCTGGAAGCCAATACCGGATAAAAATGCGGTTAATATTCTACTCGATCCAGGATTAGCCTTTGGAACAGGCACACATCCCACGACAGCGTTATGTTTAGAATGGTTGGATGGTCTAGATTTAAACAATAAAATTGTCATTGATTATGGTTGCGGTTCGGGTATTTTAGCGATAGCTGCGTTAAAACTAGGTGCTAGCAAAGTTTATGCTGTTGATATCGACCCACAAGCCATTTTGGCAACTCGAGAAAATGCTTTGCGTAACGCTATTAGTGCCGAGCAGCTTGATGTTGGTTTGCCAGAAATTTTAGAAAATGCTGGAGAAGTCAAAGCTGACTTAGTGATGGCGAATATTTTAGCGGGTCCATTAAAAGAATTATCTGAGAATCTTGCTTTTTATTGCGGGTCTCGTGGTAGAATCCTGCTTTCGGGTTTGCTGACTAACCAAGCAGAGTCTGTTAAAACGGCTTACCAGCCTTGGTTTGAAATGGATGAACCCAAAAATCAAGATGAATGGATTCGATTAACCGGAACGAAAAATAAATAGTAGGAGCTTTTCGGTGGAAGAATCCTTATATACGGGTTGCCCCAGTTGTAAAACGACCTTTAAAGTGACTCAAAAAACCTTAGCCCTAGCGCAAGGAAAGGTTCGTTGCGGCGCGTGTTTGACAGTTTTTCAAGCAACTGATTATCTATTGCAACCAAAAGGTCAAAAGTCCCACTCCGGTTCTAAACCATCAACTGAAGATAAAAAACAATCGGAGCCTGACTGACGTTAGTCTGAGTGAAGGTGAAAATACCGCCCAACCAGCGGCCAATTCTGATTTAGCTGATGACATCTCTCAAGGTCAAGATACGGTTCAACCAGCAGCTAATTCTGACTTAGTTAATGACATGCCTAAAACTGAGAGTATTGAGCGTCCAGGTCCAGATTCATTCGAAGTTTCAGTACAGCAGAAAACACTTGAAGATTATTTGACGGGTGAGTCTTTTGAAGAGCCAAGCGAAGAGTTTGACTCAATACAAGCCGATTCTGAGCAAGAAAAAAACCTTCAAGAAGAAGTTGTCACTTTATCTGAAATGTCTATTAGTGAAGATGATACCGATAGCTTTCAATCTAATCATCAGATTCAAGTCGCCATACAAGTAGAAGAACCCTTGCTGGATGAATCAGAATTATTGAGTTCGGAGTATGAAGAGTCATTAAATATTGGTGGTGAAAGTTTGCAGAGTTTAGATGAAACAAGCTCTTTAACAAGTGACGATGCTGCTCAAGAGTCTTCTTCTAGTGATGAAGTTATCAGTGAATCAATCAGCGTTGATGATGTTGATGCAAATGACAATATAGATGAGTTGGCGGACAACTTGACGAACCAAATTGAAGAAAGTGATACAGAGCCTGACCCACTGGATGAGTTTGAGGGGCGAGTCGACAAAAAGCCCGTTGGTTTTCGTAATGGCTTAATTGCTGTTGCTTTGTTAGTTTTGCTTGTTATTGGATCGGTTAAGTTTTGGAAAAACCGTCAAACTTTAGCTTGGGATGAAACTTGGGGAGGGGTGACTCAAAGTGTGTGTAGTTGGCTTCCTTGCGCTATTCAGGCTCGCCGAGATGTGACAAAGATTCGTCTTAAGCAAAGACAAGTTATTCCAGCTAAAAACCAGGACGATAAATTAGATGTTAAACTTTCATTGGTGAATACGGCTGATTTTGCGCAGCCATATCCAAGAATTACTATCAAATTTAGTAATTCGTCGGGAGAGCTTCTGACTGAAGAGCAGCTGTCGGTCAAGAGTTACTTTCCTGAAAAAGTGGATAAATTGATATCATCGCAAACCGAAGTGCATATTAGTTTTATGATTGATATGCCTCATATTGATGCCGTTGGTTTTGAGTTTAGTTTTGATTAGTGCGCTAGATGCCTTTCAAAAACTAGGCAAGTTTTGGCTACAAGTAATAATTAAAAAAGTTTAATAACTAAAAAAAATCCTGGTTGTTCACATTTAAATCAATGAGTAAACAGTGTAGAATTATCGCCCACTTGTTAGATTGAATTAATTTTTGTCAACCAATGCAGATTGGCTCTTATTTACTTGAAAACAATTTATTTCTTGCTCCTATGGCTGGGGTGACTGATTTGCCCTTTCGTCGAATTTGTAAATCGATGGGGGCAGGTGTTGTGGTTGGTGAGATGGTTGCTTCTGACCCAACATTGAGAAACTCAAAGAAAAGCCAGTTACGCTTACGTCATGACGATGAAGATGGAACAGGTATAAGAAAAACAGGCATTAGGGTCATTCAGATTGTTGGCAATGATCCAGAAATGTTAGCTCAAGCGGCTGAATATAATGTTAGTAAAGGCGCTGAGATTATTGATATTAATATGGGATGTCCTGCTAAAAAGGTTTGTAAGAAGGCTGCTGGTTCAGCTTTATTGAAAGATCCAGCGTTAGTTTCTAGCATACTCAACGCAGTTGTTAATGCCGTTGATGTGCCTGTGACGTTAAAAATTCGTACAGGCTGGGATACTCAAAATAAAAATGGTGTAGAGATTGCTAAAATAGCTGAGCAAGCTGGCATTCAATCACTAGCGGTACATGGACGGACTCGGGCCTGTCGTTTTAAAGGTGGAGTAGAGTACGATACGATTGCTAAGATTAAGCAGGCAGTTTCAATTCCTGTGATAGCGAACGGCGATATTGATTCAGTGCACAAAGCGAAACAAGTGCTTGATTATACTGGTGCAGATGGTTTAATGATTGGCAGAGCTGCTCAGGGTCGTCCCTGGATATTTAGAGAAATAAATCATTACTTGCAAACAGGCGAAGAATTAAAACCTATCTCAATTTTAGAGATAGAATCGATTTTGTTAGGCCATATAACGGCATTACATGAATTTTATGGAGAATTACAAGGCGTAAGAGTTGCAAGAAAGCATCTAGCCTGGTATTTATCGGGTAATGAGTCAGCTAGACCCATTGTAAAGATATTTAATCAAATTGTTTCATCGAAACGACAGTTAGGTTTTTTAACAAGTTACTTTAAACAAATGAAAATAGAAAAGGCACAGGTAGCATGAACTTAGATAGTCTAGAAGCATTAAAAGAACCAGAAATTTCAGAGTCTCAGTCTTTAGAGGCAGGTCAGCAAGGCACTTTAAGAGAAAGTGTTGAGCTTGCTATGAAAAACTATTTTGCTCAGTTGGATAGTGAGCAGCCGAGAGATATTTATGAGTTGGTTTTGGCAGAAGTCGAAGCCCCTTTACTTGAGTCAGTTATGGCTTATACCCATGGCAATCAGACTAAAGCATCTCAGGTGTTGGGCTTGAACCGAGGAACGCTTAGGAAAAAGCTAAAAAGCTATGATCTTAACTAAGAACTAAGCTATTCAAAATAGTTAGTTTTAAGTAGATTGCTATTTAAAATAGACTGGGACATTTCTGTACCCTTTCTCTTTTAGGTGAACATGTTGTGATTAAGGTCTTCCATTTTCGGGAGACTTCACTGTTTTAGTTCTTCACAAAGAAAAACAGTCATTAATTATTATTGATGACTGCAATCAATTGGAAAACTCATGAGTTCGATTCGTCCTATTAAACGTGCGCTAATTAGCGTTTCAGATAAGTCCGGTATTTTAGAATTTGCAAAATCACTCGTTGCTCAAGATGTTGAGATTTTATCAACAGGTGGAACAGCAAAATTATTAGCTGAAAATAACCTGCCAGTAACCGAAGTGTCGGACTACACCGGCTTTCCAGAAATGATGAGCGGGCGGATTAAAACTCTGCATCCTAAAATTCACGGTGGTTTATTAGCGAGACGTGGCACCGATGATGAAGTGATGCAAGCACATAATATTAAAGCTATCGATTTATTAGTTGTTAATTTGTATCCGTTTGAATCAACGGTAGCTAATCCAGATTGCCCGCTTGAAGATGCCATCGAAAATATTGATATTGGCGGTCCAACTATGTTGAGAGCTGCAGCTAAAAATCATCAAGATGTTACGGTTGTTGTTGAGCCAAGTGATTATGATAATGTCTTGCAGCAATTAAGTGAAAAGCAAGGCACTGATTATGACTTACGTTATCAATTAGCCTGGAAAGTATTTGCACACACAGCAAAATATGATGCAGCTATTTCTAACTATTTAGGCGCTAGACTTAATGAGTCGAATGAGCCCGAAGTATTCCCAGAAAGTTACTCCGTGCAGTTTAAAAAATCGCAAGTCATGCGTTATGGTGAAAATCCACACCAGGCCGCTGCTTTTTATACTCAAGCTAATTCGAAAGAAGCTTCAGTTGCGACAGCAAAACAAACTCAGGGCAAACAACTTTCTTTTAATAACATTGCGGATACTGATGCGGCTTTAGAATGTGTTAAACAATTTGAGCAACCGGCTTGCGTTATTGTTAAACATGCTAACCCTTGTGGTGTTGCAGTAGCAGAGACTATTGAGCAAGCTTATGATGGTGCTTTTAAAACTGATCCAACATCAGCCTTTGGTGGAATTATTGCCTTTAACCGAGAGCTTGATCATCAAACTGCTAAAAATATTATTGATCGTCAATTTGTCGAAGTAATTATTGCGCCAAGTGTGTCAGAGAGAGCTAAAACTGTTATGGCGGCTAAGCCTAATATTCGTTTACTAACTTGTGGTCAATGGCAAGCCGCTGTTGCTGGTTGGGAATATAAAAGTGTCAATGGTGGTTTATTGATACAAGATCGCGATTTAGGATTAATCACTCAGAATGATTTAAAAATTGTCAGCCAAGTAAAACCAAGTCAACAGCAGATTGATGATTTATTATTTTGTTGGAAAGTTGCTAAAAGTGTTAAATCAAATGCTATTGTTTATGCTAAAGATCTGCAAACCGTCGGTATTGGTGCCGGTCAAATGAGCCGAGTTTATAGTGCTAAAATAGCCGGTATTAAAGCAGCCGATGAAGGATTAGAAGTGAAAGGTTCTGTTATGGCATCGGATGCTTTCTTTCCTTTTAGGGATGGTATTGATGCGGCTGCCGAAGCGGGCATTAGTGCTATTATTCAGCCCGGTGGTTCGATGCGAGATGAAGAAGTTATTCAAGCAGCCGATGAGCATGGCATGGCAATGGTTTTTACAGCTATGCGCCATTTTAAGCATTAGTTAGTCGTTCGGTAGAACAAGATACATTAAGCATTTAGTTTTAAAAAGTTTAAGTTATTTTCTCAGTAAATTGATTTAAAAAAATGGAAAAGTAATGAAAATATTGGTTATTGGTGGTGGCGGTCGAGAACATGCTTTGGCGTGGAAAGCTGCTCAGTCATCACAAGTTGAAAAAGTTTATGTCGCGCCAGGTAACGCTGGAACTCAATTGGAAGATGGGCTTGATAATGTTGCAATAGCGGCAGACGATATTGAATCATTATTCAGCTTTGCGAAAAAAGAAAATATTGGCTTAACCATTGTTGGTCCAGAAGCGCCTTTGTGCTTAGGCATCGTTGACTCGTTTAATGACGCAGGATTAAAGTGTTTTGGGCCGACTAAAGATGCGGCACAACTTGAAGGCTCAAAAGCTTTTACCAAAGACTTTTTAGCGCGTAACAATATTCCTACTGCAGACTATGAAAACTTTACTGAAATTGAAAACGCAAAAGCCTATGTTGAAAAAATGGGTGCGCCAATTGTTATTAAAGCCGACGGATTAGCGGCTGGTAAAGGCGTGATCATTGCTGAAACTCAACAACAGGCTTTTGATGCAATTGACGATATGCTTGCAGGTAATAAGTTTGGCGATGCTGGGCATCGTGTTGTGATCGAAGAATTTTTACAAGGTGAAGAAGCTAGCTTTATTGTTATGGTTGATGGTAAAAATATTTTACCTTTAGCAACCTCTCAAGATCACAAAGCCCGTGACAATGGTGATAAAGGTCCTAATACAGGCGGTATGGGCGCTTATTCGCCAGCAGCTATTGTAACTGATGCTATGCATGAAAAAATTATGCAATCGGTGATTATTCCAACGGTTGAAGCTATGGCTAAAGAAGGCAATCCATACACAGGTTTTCTTTATGCAGGAATTATGATTTCGCCTCAAGGTGAACCAAAAGTTTTGGAATACAACTGCCGCTTTGGTGACCCGGAAACTCAACCGATTATGTTTCGTTTAAAAAGTGATTTAGTTGATTTATGTTTAACTGCGCTGGATGGTCGTTTAGATCAAGCCAATGCTGAATGGGACTCTCGTTTTGCTGTTGGTGTTGTTATGGCTGCTGGCGGTTATCCTGAAGGCTATGCAAAAGGTGATAGTATTCGAGGTTTAGTTAATCGTATTAAAGATACCAAAGTATTTCATGCAGGCACTCAACTACTTGATGATCAAATTGCCACGGCCGGAGGTCGAGTGCTTTGTGTCGTTGCTCTGGGTGAGTCAGTGACTGAAGCGCAAAGCTTGGCTTATGAACGAGTCAAAACAATTAATTGGAATAATGTTTATTATCGTGATGATATTGGACATAAAGAGATTGCTCGAGAAAAATTGCAATAACAAATGGTTTGAGTTTAGGAAGCTTAAGAAAAATTTGAGGGGATAGTTAAGATGAAAAAAATAATAGTTATTTTAATACTTGTTTTTTCACCAAGTGTTTTATCTGAAGCTGAAATTCAAGGTACACTTAGCGAACTTAAAAAACATATAGAAGACATTCCTAAAATGGTTACTATTAACTTAACGGCAACTAAAAATGTGTCATCAAATAAAGCCATTATAAAGTTGTTAGTTGAAACGGAAAGTAAAACTTTAGCAGATGCATTAAAAGCTAACTCAAGGACCCGTACAAATATTCGTAATCAATTAAAAACATCATCTATTGAGCTTAAAAATATTAGAGAATCTAAATTCTCATCAACTCCAGAGTATGGTTTTTTTGGTGAGCAACCAGAGTCATTTAAAGTTTCTAATATTGTTTCTGTGATTGTTTTATCAGAGGAACAGATGATTGTTGTAGCTGGAATTTCTGATCAAAATAAGAATATACGTTACCTATCAAGTGAGTCACAAATACAAGATAAAGATAAAAAAAGTTTAGAAACAGGGCTGTTAGCACAAGCTTTATCCGATATAAAGGATAAAGCTGCTATTTATGAAAAGGAATTAACCGTTAAACTCTCGCCAGTTTCCTTCAATGTTTCCTCTTTTGATATTGTTCCCCAACAGCAACAATATTATACGCAATCAAAGCGTTCAAAATATTCATCTAGTTTACCAAGCCGCAGTAGTTTTGGTGAAGTGAATTTTACTTTAACAATTAGTGTGCAATATAAACTGGAATAAAATCTTCTGCGAGATCGACAATAGAATTTTTATGTTTACATTATGGTGAATAAGCCTAATGGAAAATGCTAATCTAAATTGACTTGAACTTTACGAGCCATACTAGCTGGATCCCGTGTCAAGCACTGTCTTTCCTACACAAATCGCTTGATTTCAATTGA
>CAYPMT010000089.1:0-10128 GCA_964411875.1 uncultured Kangiellaceae bacterium | reverse complement strand
ATCAAGCTTTAAAAGAAAATAGTTCATTGGAAAAAACTCATTTATTTAGCGACTTAGCCAAACGAGAAGTAGCCGCCATTTTTCGCAGTGATTTATCCTTAATTATTTCTGATTATGAAGTTGATTTATTAGAAAACGAATTTAATGTTAGTCCAGAGTTGGTTCATCACCTACCTTTTATGTTGGATTTATCTGACTTTTCTACAAATTTTAAAACGTTTGAACAAAGGCAACACTTTGTCACTATTGGTAACTTTCGCCATGAACCTAACTGGGATTGTGTTTTATATTTACAGCAACTCTGGCCAGAAATTCGTAAAAAAATTCCTAATGCGGAATTACATATTTATGGCGCTTATCCACCGAAAAAAGCCACTCAATTGAATAATCTTAAAACTGGCTTTTTAATTAAAGGCTGGGCGGAAGATGCTTTTGAAGTTTTAGCTAATGCTCGCGTTTGTTTAGCTCCACTGCGTTTTGGTGCAGGCATTAAAGGTAAGTTCATTGATGCCATGCAAGTTGGCACGCCCAGCATAACAACAGATATTGGTGTAGAAGGTATGTGTGGGGAACACCCTTGGCCTGGCCTGATTGGCAATACTGAATCAGACATTATTCAAGCCGCAGTTCAGTTATATCAAGACCAATCACTTTGGCTAAAGAGCCAAAAAGCTATGCCTGAACTTTTGCAGAATCGTTATAATGAAGAGAAGTTATCACAACAACTCATTAAAAAAATCCTTTCTATAAAAAGTAACTTAGAGGCCCATAGACTGAATAATTTTACCGGTGCTATGCTGAATCATCATAGTATGAAAAGTACTGAATACATGGCTAAGTGGATAGAAGCTAAAAATAAACTCTAAATCGTTACAAATTATGACGACTGAACCAATAAAATTGCTCTAGACAGTGTTATTTGTTAGTCTTTTGGCATGCGCGCTTCTTATTACCTAGCTTTTTTCTGTTTAATCTTCTCCAATCTTGTGAGTAGTGCCGATATATGCTGCTGTTCGCTAAAAGTTAATTCTTCTGAAAAAGAATTCTTAAGTGGACAGAAAACTAAAGCCCATAAAAAGCCTTGTTGCTGTGCTAAATCAAAGAAATGTCATGTAAAGAAAGCTGAACAAGCTACCCATAAATGCAAAAAGTGTATCAAGAAAAATGCTATATCAGAACAACCGCTGACTGACACTAATTCTAGCTCTTGCCAATGTGATAGAGATATTCAAAACCAATCAGCCATTATTTTAATTACAAATATTTTAGAATTTACACAACTACACAGTATCGATGTCATTTATCAAGAGGATCAATACTTTATTGACCCTCAAGCTATTTTTTACCCTCCGAAGAAAATCGCCTAATTAAATCTGTTTTTAATTTTATTAATTAGGAGAACTTATGAAGTTTTATATTTCAGCAATATTTTTTGCTGTATTCTCAACCTATGGTTTGGCTCGTTCCGTCTCGTATCCAGAGGGAATTACTCTGATGCAAATGAACGATGTCGATAAAAATAGCCTACACCTTCACTATTCACCGACAGCAAAATATTCTATTGGCTATCGTGGTGAGTACTGGCGAGAAGACAAATGGCAATTACATGCTTTGCAATTTAATTATTTAGCAAAACGTTGGAATGCTAAAAAATCTCAAGCCAATTTGTACTTTAAGACTGGTTTAGGTACAACCACTGATCAAGCTAATGATACAGATACTGCTGCTTTTGCTGGTTTAGCTTATGATTGGGAAGATAGACGCTACTTTTTTTCTTATGAAAACCGTTTTTATCAGACTAAGTCTGAAAACCTGAGTGATTTTTCCATGCATTCTGCACGTGTCGGTATAGCGCCTTACATAGGTCAATATGGTGACCTACATACTTGGCTTATGTTGCAAGTTGATCGACATTCAGAAAAACAAGATAAAACCTTAATAACACCTCTAGTTAGATTTTTCAAAAATCAATATCTAGTTGAAGTTGGTGTTAGCGAAGATCGCGACTTTATGTTTAACCTTATTCTTCGATTTTAGAAGATCTAACTTTAGGAAACCTATTATGAAAAAACTTAATTTAATTTTATTATTATTAACTGGTATGGCTTTTTCTCAGATCACATACGCCGATGAAACGTCAGATGACGTAATCAATGTAAAAGTTAACGGTTTAGTTTGTGACTTTTGTTCTCGCTCGATAGAAAAGGTGTTCGCCAAACAAGAGGCGGTTAAAGAAATTAAAGTTGATTTAGATCAAAGCCAAGTGACTATTTATACTCAACAGGGTGTCAATATTGATGATGATACTATCAAAAAACTCATAGAAGATTCCGGTTATGATGTAGCAGAAATTATTAGAAATACTTAGTGACCTCTATCTAATAGTCCATTAAGAATGAATTACTACCCAATAATTGTAGTAATTCATTCTTTCACTCACAATTCGGTTTTTTCTTCATAATCAATCCTTTTATTTACATCTTGATAGGAAGTATCAGTATAAATCTAACAAATGATCAGATAAAATGGTTTACTTAAGCTTTATCAATCAATCAATTTATTATCGCATATGCAAAAGCAGTCATTTATTCAGGCTAAACTACCTACCCAATGGGGAGAGTTTACCATTCATGCACTCGAAAACTCTCAGGACAAGAAAGAACATATCATTTTATCCATGGGGGACCTTGAAGAGGCATCTCCATTGCTTGTCAGAATTCATTCAGAATGTTTAACCGGTGACGCTTTTTCAAGTCTACGTTGTGATTGTGGCCCTCAGCTTGATGCTGCCATGGAAAAAATATCACAAGTTGGACGTGGTATGTTAATTTACCTTCGTCAAGAAGGTCGAGGCATTGGTTTAGTCAATAAAATTAAAGCTTATGCACTTCAGGACCAAGGGCAAGATACCGTAGAAGCTAATTTAAATCTTGGTTTTGAAGCGGATCAAAGAGACTTCTCTGTCGCAACAGAAATGCTTAAAACACTCGGCATTTCAAAAGTTCGCTTAATGACTAATAATCCTAAAAAAGTTGCCGCCATAACAGCCGGTGAAATTGATGTTGTAGAACGAGTTCCATTAAAGTTTGGAAAAAACCCTCATAATAAAGACTACCTCTCAGTCAAACAAAATAAGCTTGGTCACTATCTTGACTAATCGCTACTTTTTATTTTCAATTCACTAGTTGCCACATGTTGAAAAATTTTTGGAAAAATTTATTCGTGGGTGACAAGCCAATAGGCTCGACAATCGAATTAGCTCGAGAGGAACATAACGTTTCCAGAAAAAAAATTAGCCCGTCAGCTTTAAAGGTTTTATACCGATTAACCGAAGCTGGTTACGATGCTTATTTAGTTGGTGGTGGCGTAAGAGATATTTTACTCGAACTATCACCCAAAGATTTTGATATAGCGACTAATGCAACACCTGAAGAAATCAAAAAACTGTTTCGTAATTGTCGTTTAATTGGTCGACGTTTTCGTTTAGCCCATATTCTATTTGGTCGAGAAATTATCGAAGTCGCCACTTTTAGAGCGGCTCATAAGTCTTCTAGTAACAATCATACTAGCAAGCAGGGTTTACTGATTAGAGACAATGTTTATGGCAGTCTAGAAGAAGATGCCTTTAGACGAGACTTTACTGTCAACGCTTTATACTATTCAGTAAAAAACTTTAGCGTTATTGATCATGTTGGTGGTTTAAGCGACTTACAAAAAAAGCAACTGCGCTTAATCGGTGATCCCGATGAACGCTATCGAGAAGATCCCGTTAGAATGTTAAGAGCCATTAGACTCTCAGTGAAACTTAATTTATCCATTGAAGCTAATACCGCTAAACCCATTGCCGAACTAGCATCTTTACTTGAACATGTACCACCAGCAAGGTTATGGGATGAGTCCAATAAACTTTTTTTAGCTGGCCATGCCTTTGATACCTGGCATACTCTCAATCAATATGCGGTTATTCAACATCTATTACCTGAAACCTATAAGAGCTTTAATGACCCCAATAACAAACAGTTTATTGCTTTTATTAATCAAGCATTAAAAAATACCGACCAACGAATTCACGCTAACAAATCAGTAACACCAGCCTTTTTGTTTTCCATTTTTCTTTGGCTACCCATGAAAAATCTCGCACAAACCTTTATTGCAAAAGGTGTTTCTCACTATGAAGCCAACCAAAAAGCCGCGAGCAAAGTTTTCAATCGGCAAAACCAACATATCGCCATTCCTAAACGGTTTAGCATTACTATTCGAGAAATATGGGAGTTACAATTTCGTTTAACCAACCGCCGCAAACGTAATGTTGAAAGCCTTATGCAACATAACCGTTTTAGAGCCGCTTATGACTTTTTATGTTTAAGTGCTGGCGATGACCCTAAATTAAGTGAGCTCGCTCAATGGTGGACTCTCTACCAAGAAAGCAACTCTAATCAACAACTTAAAATGATCAATGATGTATCCTCCTCTAGCCATTCCTCCAAAAAGAAGAAGAACTCTAGAAAAAGAAGCCGTCATTCGATAAAAAGAAAACCGACCAATCATGATGGAAGCTAAGCCCACATCAACCAGTTCGGTTCAAGATAACCTTAAGAATAACCTTGTTTATGTTGGTTTAGGCGCTAACCTCGATAATCCTCAGCAACACATAACAAAGGCTTTTGATGATTTGGCTAATATCACCAACACTCAACTAGAAAGCTACTCAAGCTTATATAAAACCACCCCACTCGGTCCAGCGGAACAACCCGACTTTATCAATGCTGTCGCTAAATTAAGCACAAAACTAGCTCCCACGAAGTTTCTCAAAGAATTGCAACTCATTGAAAACCAACATGGTAGAATAAGAAAAAATGAGCGCTGGGGGCCAAGAACACTAGATTTAGACCTCCTCTTATACAATAATGACATTCTATTGTCACAAGAATTAACCATACCTCACTATGCTATATATGAACGTAATTTTGTGTTAATTCCCTTGTATGAGCTATCCCCTAACCTGATATTACCGAATGGTCATCAGTTAGCAAGCTTGATAAAAACAATCAATAAACAAGGTATTGAAAAACTGTGTTAGAAGCCAATGAGTCAAATAGTAAGTCCTTTATTGCAGTAGAAGGTCCAATTGGGGTCGGCAAAACGACTCTAGCTAAAAAATTAGCGCAATCTTTTCAAGGTGAACTACTTCTGGAAAAAGCTGAAGAAAACCCTTTTTTAGAAAAGTTTTATCAAGATCCAAAAACCGGTGCTCTGCCTGCTCAGCTTTATTTTTTATTCCAACGCAGTCAACAGCTGAAAGAAGTCATTCAAGAAGATCTTTTTATCAGTCGACGTGTGACTGACTATTTAATGGATAAAGACCGACTATTTGCACAAGTGACTTTAACACCTGACGAGCTCAATCTTTATGAACAAGTCTATAAAAATATTACTATTGATGCGCCAACGCCAGATTTAGTGATTTATTTACAAGCGCCCATTGATGTTTTACTCAAGCGTATTCGTAAACGTGGGGTTAATATGGAGTTTTCCATTACCGAAGAATACCTTCAAAAACTAAGTGATGCTTATACCGACTTTTTTCATTATTATAATAACTCACCGTTACTGATTGTTAATGCCTCTGGTATTGATTTAGTTAATAACGAAAATGATTACCAACAATTATTAGAGCAAATAGAGCTTACTCACAAAGGTCGTAATTACTTTAACCCAACGATTCGCTAAGTTGATCAGCTAATGAAAAGAATAACCTTAAACACACTACAAGATTTAAAAAATAAGCAAGAGCCCATTGCTATTTTAACCGCTTATGATGCAACCTTTAGCAAGCTTATTTCTGAGCAAGGCACTGAAGCTATTTTAATTGGCGATTCGCTTGGCACCGTTATTCAAGGCCACTCAACAACCGTTCCAGTTTCAATTCGTGATATGTGCTATCACACCCGTTGTGTTGCTCAAGGCAATCAAGGCTCTTTTTTAGTCGCAGATTTACCCTACATGAGCTACTCAACTGAAACTCAAGCTTTTACCAATGCAGCAAAACTCATGCAAGCAGGCGCTAACATGGTCAAACTTGAAGGCGGACAATGGTTAATAGATAGTGTTTCCGGACTCACAGAGCGAGGCATTCCAGTTTGTGCTCACTTGGGTTTAACACCACAATCTGTTGATGCACTCAGTGGCTATAAAGTACAAGGTCGCGAACAAGAACAAGCCAGTCAAATGATTAAAGATGCCCTTGCGTTAGAAAAAGCCGGCGCTCGATTAATTGTGCTTGAATGTGTACCTAAAAATTTAGCTAAAACCATTACTGAAAAACTCACTATCCCAACTATTGGTATTGGTGCAGGTCCTGACACTGACGGCCAAGTGCTTGTTCTACATGATATGCTTGGACTCAACAAAGATTTTCAGCCCAAGTTTGTGCATAACTTTATGCAAGATGAAAATATCGATACTGTTAGCGATGCAATACAAAGTTATATTCAAACCGTAAAAAATAGAACTTTTCCAGCTAATCAACACTGCTTTGATTAAACTTATTTTTTCTCCCAATAAAAACGATTTTTTGTCCCATGAAAATTATTCAATCTCCCCATCAATTTCAACAAGAAATGCTACAACTCAAACAGCAAGGAAAAACCATTGGTTTTGTACCAACCATGGGTGGCCTACATGCAGGCCATTTATCACTGGTTGATATCGCTAAACAACATGCCGAAATTATTGTAAGTAGCATTTTTGTTAACCCGATGCAATTTGGTGAAAATGAAGATCTCGATAGTTATCCTAGAACACTAGAAACTGATATTGAAAAGTTAAAGTCACTTAATGTTGATTATCTTTTCACACCAACCAATGATGATATTTATCCATTAGGCAAAGCAAAACATACCAGCGTTGAAGTCGAACATTTAGCTAACAAGCTTTGCGGTATTAGCCGACCAGTATTTTTTAAGGGAATTGCAACAGTTGTTAGTATTTTATTTAATATTGTCCAGCCTACAATTGCTGTATTCGGTAAAAAAGATTATCAACAATATCGAATTATTCAATCCATGGTTAAAGACTTAATGTTCCCAATTAAAGTTATTGGTGGTGAAACCATACGAGAAAGCAATGGACTAGCCATGAGCTCTCGCAACAGTTATTTAACCGATGAACAAAAACAGCAAGCTAGCACCTTAAGAAAAACCATTTTAGCTGCAGCAGAAAAGCTCCAATCAACACCATCAATCTCTATTGAAGAAATCCAAGCCGATGCAAAAAAAGCCTTAATTGAAGCCGACTTCAAATTTGATTATTTTGAAATCATTCGACAATCAGACTTAGAACCAGCAACACCCGGTGATAAGCGGCTCTTGATTGCTGGTGCTGGTTGGTTAAATGAAACACGTTTGATTGATAATTTGGAAGTTGGTATTAATTAAAAGTATAGGATAGAAGCTACCAATAAACCCCCAGAGATAAACTAACCTCTTCTGTAATATTTTTTTCATATGAAAACCTTATATCTAAGTTCTTTTCCAATTCGTAACGAGCTTTAAAGGTACTAACGAACCTATCTTGAGATAAATTACTATTACCTAAGTATTCTCTATACTCTGAATTAAATAAAAACCGGAGTTTAGATGATAATGAAAAGCCTAAGAACATTGTGCCTTTTGCATATAGCTTACCATTTCTATCTTTGTTTTCTTGTACAGCCCCACCAATAAGCATACCTCCAAAAAAACTATCGTTTATGGGTAATGCATACCCTATATCGCCTTGAAAGCGAGCAACAACACAATCTAAACAACTAAGTGACTCTTGTTGGAAACCAAAACCTAACTTCCATGCTTTTGAGGTATCTCCAGGCAGCCCTGTCGGATTGTTATTCACGCTCTTTATTTTTACTATATCTAACGAGCGAAGCTTAATTTCATCCTCAAAGAAAGTAGCCCTTATTTCCCCCATACTTAAGTTGGAGTTAGGGATAAGACCATAACTCGTGTCCAGTTCATCATAATAAACTGGACGTAGTTTAAACCCAACGCCATCATCAAATAAACTATTGTGTACTAAATTAATGCTAAATAAACTGGGCTTTCTACCTTTATGCGGCGAGTTTTTAGATAAAAACAAATCTATATCTTTTTTCGGGGGCATATCAAAAAGCGCTACTAACACTTTTTTATATTTCTTATGATTAATATCATTATTACTTAATGAGTCATCACGTATATATTGATAGTAATCCAGTAAGACATTTAATATTTTTCTTTTTGACACATCACTTTGTTTCACCAATTGACTTTTGAATGTATTTTCGAAATTATTTGCAATATCAGATACGATTCTCTTTTCCTTTGAGTTTAGTAAATTGTAACGCTTATATAATCGAGTTTGTCTGGATGGATGATAAGTAACTTTATTAACAAGAGGTTCATCCTTATACACACTATGATTTACTTTCTGTATCATACCTTGAGGTATAGTCCAAAATAGATCATCCGGAATGATATTGATACCATCAATAATCTCTATAATTTCACCCATTCTGTAAGCACAATTCTTTTTAGTAAAAAAATATGTATACTTTTGTCTAAGCAACTCCCAAGTGTGGGCTAAAACCAAAGAAACCTCTTCCTTAGATAAATTTAACTCGTACTCCCACAAATCTCTCAATTCGGTTTCACCGTAATTTTGCGCATGAAAGTAGTACTGTATATGTGAAAAGCCAGCATCATACCCACCAAATAAACCCTTAAAAATATAGGGAATCATTCCCTCTCCATCTGGAACAATTGCACCATAATTAACAGTAACATCCTCTAGTTTAGTTAGCTTATTTTTATCTTTGGAATTCATCTTAAGTAGTGTATGCCCATAGTAAGAAGCGGGGTTTCCCAAATATCCTGTTGCCAACATGATACTAATTGATTCTGTCTTACCATTTAGAGACCACTCTTCATATTCAGGGCAGAAAACTGGCGTTATTCCAAACCTTTCAAAATCTAACTCACTTTTTAGCCATATATAGCGCCCCCTATATTTACACTGAGCATGCTGATTAGGGTTTTCGGCTACCTCCTTAGAAAAAGCTAACAATGTTTCCTTAAGCTCTGCTTGGGGATTAACTTTACCATTAGAGCTGAGAAAAAATTCATTACTATGAATTGCACTTTTATAACCACTACTTTTTTTTTCATAAACTAATAATTTATGCCAAGTGGTTTTTTCGTAAAGGCGCTTTTGCATAGCCTGCTTAACCAAATCATGATCTTCGGATGAATACGTAAAACGAGGCTGTATAAGAAGAAAACAAAGAAGAAAAAGAAACCAGCGTGTAATAATAACTTCCTTTTTTTGGTTACGAATGGTTATATAAAACATGAAGAAGCCCCCTGAAAACAGAGAGCTTGAGTAGAACCTACGATATGTGAGGAAGAACTATATTATAGTATTGAGTAGACTTTTCAACATCATCCATAGCCATGTATGTATCTTGAATAATATTGCTAAGCATTTTTGATCGAATACTATCAACAACTTCGCCACGAAAACTCTCTTGAACCTGCATAATATTTAACAAGCTGGTTAAATACTCACCTTCTCCGCGAGCAGTATCTTCAACTAAGCTGTCATAGCTTCTGTAAATAAACTCTGCAACTTCAACATCTTTACCATTACAAGTTTCTGGACTTGCCGTAGCAGAGGTTAGAGCTGTCGTCCCTGCATCCCAAGTCACATTTGAAGTCACTGCAGCCCAAGGCGTATCTGGAAATAAAGACGCTCCAATACCACAGTCTGTGTATGGGTTAGGCCCAGAGCCTGGCTTTTTTTCACTTTTATCATCCTCAGCACATACTGATAATGAAAGGATACCGACAAACAGTGATGAAATTATTGATTTCTTAGTAAAGCTTAAATACATCTAACATCTCCTTTTTATTTTAAAGTTTAATAACATTAATTATATATGACTCTTTCGAAAGCTATGTGATTTGAACCCCCGAACGCGCATGATTTTATCTCATTTTTTCATCGATTACAAAACCCTCTAGACAATCCTTTAACAATTCAATTAAGCTACCCCCAAGCTAATAAATTGGATATGCCTCTATGAGCGAGCTAATT
>CAYPMT010000088.1:0-10212 GCA_964411875.1 uncultured Kangiellaceae bacterium | reverse complement strand
CGCTTCATTAATTCATGCTTGCCACATAAAACCCCAACCGGCAAACCACCACCCAATGTTTTACCATAGGTCACCATATCAGCCTGTACATCAAAATATTCCTGAGCTCCTCGATAAGCTAAACGAAAGCCAGTAAAAACTTCATCAAAAATTAAAACGATATTACGTTCAGTACAAATTTCTCTAAGCCTTTTCAACCAGTTTTTATAGGTTGCCTTATCAAAGTTTGCACTACGATCACTGGCAATTAATTTCACATCACCGGGGGCATCTGAGTTAGGGTGCATGGCCTGCAAGGGGTTAATCAAAATACACGCAATATCTTTACGTGTATTCAAAACTTTTATAGTCACCTCACTTAAGTCACTCAGAGTATAAACATCGTTAGTTTTTCTTTGATTACCAATACCCGGCTGAACGCCATCCCACCAACCATGATAGGCACCACAAAAACGAACCAAATGAGTCTTACCAGTATGATAACGAGCAAGCCGAACAGCCTGCATGACTGCCTCAGTACCTGACATATGAAAAGAAACTTCATCTAATCGAGAAACTTGCTTAAGCTTTTCAACATTCTCTCGAATAAGTGGATGATAAGCGCCTAAAACCGGCCCAAGCTGACTAACTTTTTTAAACCCCTCATCCATACAAGATTTATAAAAGTCATAGCCGAAAACATTAACGCCATAAGATCCTGAAAGATCATAGCGCCAGTTATTATCAATATCTTTAATCTGTACGCCTTTGGTTTCTTCAACAATAGTACCTAAACGCAAAGCTTTAGAAAGTTGTTTGCGAAATGGAAATGGAACACGATAAGCCGTAGTGAATTGGACGTCAGAAATACTATCTTCTAGCGACTCAACAAATTGAGTCGAACGATTATTTTGCGAGTTATTAATCTTATCTAAATCGTGAACACCTTGCTTCCTTTTATCTACAATATCATTAGGTGCACCATCACAAGCAAAAAAATGCTCTTGATCATATTCAAAATACGGCACTAAAGCCGCTATGCGACGTGACCACTTAGAGTGACCGCTAATCGAACGATGCTTTGCTTTAGATAATTGTAATCTGATAAAAGCTTTTCGTCCGATGAAAAAAACAATAAGGCTTACTATCAGATATATGACGATGGAGTTTCCCATAAAATATCTAGTTATACTGATCAATAATGACAGAATACTTAATATTTATTTAGAAAATAAGACAGTTTTATTTCAAAAAAGTGACAAGTCTGAAAAAACCTTTGATATTAATTTAGATCTGAAGAAGCCGCATTCGCCGAGTTATCTTCAGCTAACTCATCAGTTAGTTTGTCAAACTCAAAAGCATACTCACCAGCTTTACAACTAGCTTTATAAAGATTAATTTTAGGATTGATTTTTAATAGTGCTTTTTTTATTTGTCTAATTGCACTGTCTTTCACTAAAGCGCCCAGATAAACACTATGAATCAAATCAGCAGAAAAAGGCAACCAAGAATCTGAAACAGCATCATTATCAATAATCAACCGCCACTCACGAAATTTACGCTTTTGATGATTTTGTGCCAAGAGCACGGCGGAAGGATCAGAGTCTATCTGATTGGTTAAACCAACCATATAATTCATGTATTTTTTTGAATCTAATAAGGAGACAGGCGCTTTTGTATAATTAACAGGCTGACATTGGTTAAAAATGGTATCTTCAGCACATTTAAATTTGACTGCTACGCCTTTGTGAGCAAAACCCTCCAACTCCCATAAGCCTAAATCTTGATGTTTCTCAAAGAACGGCACAATTCTTTTTGATGAAATATAGCCTTTGACTGACTCAGCATCCGCTTTGGCTTCATTAAATACTGGCTCAACCATACCAGGTAATAAGCCAGATAAAGTTTCCTTAATTTCCAACTCATCATTAAATCGTTCTTCTGCACGCCAACGAATAATTGCTCGTTGCAACGAGTGGTCAGGCTGCCCTCTCGGAGGGGAACGACCTAAAATTGCATGAATAATATATTTAACTGTTTCCTCATAAAACTCTGAAACCGTAAAAGGTAAGCTCTGTTCAGTAACGGGTAGAAATGGATCATTCAAATCTTCTATTTTAAATAGTGGTAATGCCAGATTGCGCAATACTTGAGTAAAGCCATTCAGACTAGCAAAATAAGTTAGATTAGTCGGCAATTTAGTCATCAATGAGATACAACGTCTTAGATTCAATATTCTTATTGGGAATTACTATTAAGCTTAGACGAAAAAACTAAGTAATTTAAATTACACCGTAATTTTTTATGACAAAATCGTATAAAAAAGGCTATCTAGCTAATTTTTAAGCAATATTCTAACAAATATCAGTCATGTGCCTAAATCTGGCTAAAATGTTATTACTTTTAGACATGAAGCTCCCTAAACAGAGTCAAAAGCGATGAAAGCTAACTTTTCAACCTCACTCAACCGACTACTTTTACTTAAAGGGGCTTTTCTAAATCCTGAATAATAGCAGCCAAAAAGCGAGCAGCTTCGCCACCAGTACAAGCTCGATGATCAAAGGTTAACGATAAGGGTAAGAGTTTATGCTTAAAAATACCATTTTCACCCATTTTCAGCTCATCTCGAAAACGTCCTGTTCCTAATATAGCTACTTGAGGCGGTGAAACAACTGGCGTTGCATAACGCCCTGTAATTGAACCAAAGTTTGATAAGGTTAAAGTTGCACCTTGTTGATCGTCTGGCTTTAGTGATTTACTTGAGACTTTATGTCTTAATTCTTCGACTCGAGCACGTATCTGAGAAGCATTTTTTTGATCCGCATGATGAATAACTGGCACATAAAGTCCATCTGGCGAATCAATCGCCAATCCAAGGTGAACTTCTGGATGAACAATACGTTCTGATTTTTCTGCATCAAACCAACAGTTCAATGCTGGCTCAATGCTTGACGCATAGACGAGTGCCCGCACATAACGAGCCAAGGAATCTTGCTTAGGCCAACTTGTAATATCTGCATCTTCCATCAATGTGGTAGACACAACAGTTGCGTGAGAATTGGCCATCCCCATAGCCATTGCTAAACGAACTCCGCGAACTCTTTGTGGCTCGTGACTTCTTAATAATGATGATTTTTCTAATTTAAGCGGCTTTTTGATATTGGCAGACTTAGAATTTGTTGAACTAGCTAAAGCCAAACCACCCGATGAAACTGCTCGAGCTACATCGGCTTTAGTGACCGTTTGTTTTTTACCTGTTGCGATACAAGTCGAAAGCGAAACACCTAAGCGATAAGCATGAGCTCGTACCGCTGGAGAAGCTCTATACTTGAGTGGATTCTCGTTGGGTGATTTTAAAACTGGCTGACTTTTTAATTCAGAATGATTTTGACTTAATAATTTGCCATCAAGTTTAGCCTGTTTAACATCAACCTGAGTAATTTGCCCTTTTTTACCTGAACCAACTACTAGGTTTAAATCAACTTTTAATTTTCTCGCCAAAGCCTTAACAACAGCATCTGCAGATTCAACAACAACTTCATCACTTGCCTGCATAGCACCAACAACAGTCGCTGCACCTGATGAGGGCGATTGAGATGTTTCAGCTGAAGCTTTGATAGAATAATCACTGATAGCTTCACCGAAAGAAACAAGTGGTTTACCCACTTCAATAATATCACCAGCTTGACCATATAGTTTAGCAATAGTCGCACTCACGGGGGCTGGTACTTCGACAACAGCTTTAGCGGTTTCCATTTCGACCATAGGTTGATCAAGCTTTACTTGGTCACCTTGTTTAACCAGCCAACGAACAATTTCAGCATCCGGTAAACCTTCACCTAAGTCAGGTAAAGTAAAAATATCTAAAACACTATTCGTATCTTTAATAACTGGATTTTCTTGAGTTACAGCAGCTTCTTTGGAATGAACATCTCCAGATGCTTGATTACTTTGCTTGCTTGAGCTTCCTAAACTACCATCAAATTCAACTAAAACACTACCAACCTCAATAATATCACCAGCATTGCCACAAAGCTTAGTCACTTTGCCATTAAAAGGAGAAGGTACTTCAACCACCGCTTTTGCCGTTTCCATCTCAACCATGGGTTGATCAAGCTCAACTTGATCGCCCTCTTTAACCAGCCAACGAACGATTTCGGCATCCGGTAAACCTTCACCTAAATCGGGTAAATTAAAGACTTTCATTGATATTCCACCAGCCTTTTAGCTTCTTCAATAATATGTTCAACTTTAGGTATATATTGCTTTTCTAAGCGTGCATAGGGCATAACCGTGTCATAACCTGAGACGCGACCGATTGGTGCTAACAAATTCATTAAGCCTTTTTCAGCCACTTCAGCCGCAATATCCGAGCCTACAGCACCCGCTTTTGGTGCTTCTTGCACAATACAAAGTCGCCCTGTTTTTTCAACTGATTCGAGAATAGTATCAATATCTAAGGGGCTAACCGTTGCAACATCAATCACTTCAGCACTAATACCTTCCTCTGTTAACGCTTCAGCAGCCAACTTAGTTTCATGTAACATAGCCCCCCAGCTGACTAAAGTAATATCGGTTCCCTCACGATCAACAAAACAAACACTTAAAGGATAATCTTCTCCATTATCTTCAACATCGTGTTTTTCAATGCGATATAAGCGCTTAGGTTCCAAAAATATCACTGGGTCAGGATCACGAATAGCCGCTAACATTAAACCATAGGCACGTGATGGATTAGAAGGAATAACAACCTTTAATCCGGGAATATGAGCAAACAAAGCTTCTGTACTTTCAGAGTGATGTTCGGGTGCATGAATACCACCCCCAAAAGGCGCTCGAATGACCATAGGTAATGTAATTCTACCGCGAGTACGATGACGCATTCGGGCCGCATGACAAAAAATCTGATCAACCGCTGGAAAAATAAAACCCATAAATTGAATTTCAGCAACTGGCTTTAACCCCTGAGCCGCCATGCCAATTGAAATACCAGCGATCATAGACTCTGCGAGTGGGCTATCTATAACTCTTTCGCTACCAAACCTGGTTTGCAAATGATCCGTTGCCCGGAATACACCACCATTTTTTCCGACATCTTCACCAAATACTATCACTTCCTCGTCTTGTGACATTTCATAAGCGAGTGCTTGGTTAACCGCTTCGATTAAAGTAATGGGCATTATTTTTTACCCCCTAAACCAGCACGTGTTATAGCTAGCTCTCTTTGAGCTAATGTTCTATCGGGTAATTCATGATACAAATGGTCAAACATAGACTGCGGTGAATTAACTGCCGTATTTAAATAATTATCAACACTTTGTTGAACTTCCTGAATAATTGCTTGTTGCATTTTTTCTTCTTCTTCTTGTGACCAAAAGCCATTTTCCTCCAGATAGTTTCGTAAACGTAATATAGGTTCTTTTTTCCAACCTTCATCAAGCTCACCTTCAGGGCGGTAGCGAGTCGCATCATCGACGGTTGTATGATCACAAAGTCTTAAACTAATACATTCAATTAAGGTTGCTCCACCACCATTGCGAGCTTTTTCAGCTGCTTTTTCAGCCGCTTCTTTTACGGCAATTACATCATTACCATCAACCTGAATACAATCAATACCCGCAGCCACCGCTTTTTGTGCATAAGTCTGACAAGCTGTTTGGATCTCGCTGGGTACCGAAATTGCCCACTGATTATTATTGATAATAAAAACAACGCCTAAATTCCAAATACCTGCAATATTCAGTGCTTCATAAAAATCACCTTCGGACGTACCACCTTCGCCTATCTCAGTAAAAACTACTCGCTTTTCACCACGAATTTGTATCGCTTTTGCTACACCGGTGGCATGTAACTGTTGAGTGGCAATTGGAACACAAATAGGAAAATCTTGTTTTGCTATAGGATTTTGAAAATCACTACCTCGTTCATCACCACCCCAATAAAGTAGTATTTCTTCAATTTTAACACCGTGCTGTAACATCGCAGCCTGACCACGATAATAAGGGACTAAAACATCTGTATCAGCAATAACAGAGCCATAACCAACACCAACAGCTTCTTGCCCTGTAGCGGCAGTGTAAGTACCAAGCTTACCGGTTCTTTGTAACGTATAGGCTTTTGTGTCCATTTGGCGAACAACAGCCATATCTCGATATAACTTTTTCAATAAATTAATATCACGAGCAAATTCTGGTAATTCATCAGATACCAGTTTCCCTTTTTCATCTAGATACTGATTATATTCAATCTCAAATCGTGCAACGGAAACCAAAATAACCTCGCTTGCTTTATAATGAGCTCAAAAGTTATGAGCTTTTACTCTCAATGATAAACTGCGTTAATGACTAACTCTAATAAATATTAGCTCAATCTGAAAACTATAATGATTCATTAGCCATCATAAACAAAGGCTCCGTATTAAAATTAATCAATTAACTTATCAAAAGTAGGCCTTTGCTGGGATGAGGATCATATAGTTTCACAAAGAGTTTGTATAGCAAATTATTATGCTTTTTTGGTTTTGCGTAAAATCAATTATTTTTACCTGTTTTTTGCAACATTTCGAAACATTTAGAAACATTTCGCACCGATTTTTTAACGCTACGGAATCAATAAACTAGCCATTTTAATACTATATAATTGGCTTAATAAGTTGTATGCTTAGCAACTTATTTTTAGCCCATCCTATTAATAAAAACTCACGGAAACCATTAAAGCAATGTATTCATCACAACAGCCTGAAATTAAATACCGTAAAGACTATCAGCCCAGCCAATATCTAATAAAACAAACTCAACTCAAGTTTCAATTATTTGATGACTATACTTTGGTCGACTCAACATTAAGCATTGAAAGGAACCCGCTTGATCCAAAAAGTCAGCTTGAACCACTTGTTCTAAACGGTGTTGAGCTTGAGTTACTAAGTACTTCTATCGATGGACAAACTATTGGTGATTCAGCCTACCACCTCGACAAAGATAGTCTCACCATTAGTCAAGTCAGCGATAAATTTTCGTTACACACTCAGGTAAAAATTTATCCACAAAAAAATACTTCGCTAGAAGGACTTTATACTTCAACTGGAAAATTCTGTACACAATGCGAAGCAGAAGGCTTTCGAAAAATCACTTACTATCTTGATAGACCCGACATAATGTCCGAGTTTCATGTTCGTATTGAAGGCGATAAACAAGCTTACCCACTGCTGCTATCAAACGGTAATCCAGTCGAAGCTGGTGACTTAGATGAACAAAGGCATTTCGCTCAGTGGCACGACCCCTTTTTAAAACCCTGTTATTTATTTGCTTTGGTCGCAGGCGATCTTGACTGCCTAGAAGATAACTTTACTACCATGAATAATCGCAATGTGAAACTTCAATTATTCGTTGATAAAGGCAAGCTCGATCAATGTCAGTTTGCCATGGATAGTTTAAAAAATGCTATGCGTTGGGATGAAGAAAAATTTGGCCTCGAATATGATCTCGATCTTTATATGATTGTTGCCGTGAGTGATTTCAATATGGGCGCAATGGAAAATAAAGGACTCAATATTTTTAATACTTCTTGCGTCCTAGCAAACAAAAAGACAGCAACTGATACAAACTTTGAACATGTTGAAGCTGTTATCGCTCACGAATACTTTCACAACTGGACAGGTAATCGAGTCACTTGTCGCGACTGGTTTCAACTCAGTTTAAAAGAAGGACTAACCGTTTTTCGTGATCAAAAATTTAGTGAAGATATGCAATCCAAAGCCGTGCAACGTATTGACCAGGTTAAAATTATTCGATCAGCGCAATTTGCTGAAGATTCAGGACCTATGGCTCATCCTATCCGTCCGGACTCTTATATTGAAATGAATAACTTTTACACTGTTACTGTTTACAACAAAGGCGCTGAAATTATTCGTATGATGCACACGCTACTTGGTGAATCAGGTTTTCGCCAAGGAATGGATTTGTATTTTAAACGTCACGATGCTCAAGCAGTTACTTGTGAAGACTTTGTTAAAGCTATGGAAGATGCTAATCAACAAGACTGGACATTGTTTAGAAATTGGTATACCCAAGCTGGCACACCAGAAGTCACCGTTAATTTACAAAAAACTGGCGATAATGAATTTACTCTTGAGTGCCAACAATTTTGTCCGGCAACCCCCAATCAAGATAGCAAAGCGCCTTTTATGCTTCCAATAAAGGTTGGCTTTTTAAATACTTCAGGTAAACCAGTTGAGTTTAAATCTAGCGATTCAGGACAACTAGTTAACGAAACGCTTTTAATTATGACAGAAGAAAAACAGGAATTTAAAATTTATTGTGAGAATGTAGAAGAGACTATTATTCCATCACTACTGAGAAACTTCTCTGCGCCGGTCAAGCTTAATTATAACTATAGTCACAAAGATCTAGCATTACTTTTTGCCTGCGACCCAGATTCATTTAATCGCTGGGATGCTGGACAAAATTTAATAACACAAATTCTACTCGATAATGATGAAACTATCAGCGAGTCATCTTTATCCATTATTGAAAAAGCATTTGGTCAACTACTTAACGATGAACGGCTTGATAATGCATTGAAAGCGTTGGCTATTCAAGCACCAAGCTTGACCAGTTTAATGGGTCAGTCCAATCAAATTAATCTTGATAAAATCTTTAAAAAGTATCGTCAACTTAAACGCTATTTAGGTGAGCAACTTGAAACCACTTGGTTTTCAATTTATACAACAACCACTGGTGATGATTCGGGTACACGAAGTCTCCGTAATATGGCATTAAGCTATATGATACTAGCTAACGAAGAAAAACATTTTGAACTTGCTGTTAACCAACAGACTCACTCAGACAATATGACCGATGAATTAGCTGCGCTTGTTGTAATTGCTAAATCAAAAATCAAACACAAACATGATTATATCCAAAATTTTTATAGCAAATGGAAAGATGATGCATTGGTTATGGATAAGTGGTTTAGCGCTCAGGTTATGCTTGATGACGAAAGTGTTTTAAATAACATTCACTCACTACTAGAGCATGAGAAGTTTTCAATTAAAAACCCTAACAAAGTTAGATCTGTAATCGGCTCTTTCGTTGCAGGAAATTTAACCCAATTCCATAGTCCAACTGGTAATGGTTATAAATTTTTAGCGGATGCAATTATTCGTTTAAATGAAATCAACCCTCAAGTCGCTGCTCGGTTAACGACTCAATTTAATCAGTGGAAAAAACTTGACGATAAAAGGCAAGCACTTATAAAAGAGCAGCTTGAGCGAATAAAAGTTACCAATAACCTTTCTAATGATGTTTATGAAATTGTCGATAAGTCACTCAATATGGATTAATGACATTTATCTTTATAAAACTCTAGTTTTTATTATTACATCGCTATAAAAAACTGGGCTCATGATTGAGCCCTAGGTTAAACTTACCTATAATGGCTGAAATTAGCTTTTTGAACACTATCATTCTATGGCTCTCATTAATTGCCCTCATTGTGGAAAAAAAATTTCTGACCAATTAGAAATTTGCAATCATTGTTCTACACCTCTTACTAACAACATATCTAAAGCAACAACTGACTCTCAGTTGAAACTCAACAGGATGAAACGAACCTATTCACTGCAAATGCAGGCTATGGCTGGCGTTATTTTGTTCTTAGTGGGTATTTTTCTTTGGTATTTTGTTGGTCAACAAGGCTTAAACAAGCTGTCTCACTTTATCGAATTAGCTTTAGCGGCAATTGGCGCGGTTTGGTATTTAGTCTCTCGTATTCGAATTATCGCTAACAGATAAGTCAGCATACTATAAAACTATAGCTAAACTCTTATAGCTGAAAAGTCGCCTAGAAAAACTAGCATTCTCATCAAAATTTGATTAAATTAACCACTGGTTTGGAATTAAACCGATTGAACTCACGAAAACTTATAGCTTATTGGTTATGATTTTTTACATTATGGAGAAGGGATATGTATTTAACTTTATTAAAATCAGTCACTAAGAATAAACAAGCAACTATGACAAGTTGTCTGGCTTACTTTTTTTTCCTCACGGTCGCAATACCACTAAACGCTCAAATTTATAAGACTGTTGATGAAAATGGTAATGTCATCTACTCCGACAAACCCATCAATGAAAAAGCAGAAAAGGTAAATGTTTCTACTGATGAACCAAGCCATTCAGAAAAAAAAGCGGCTCAAGAAAGAGCTAATCAACTTATTGGCTCTAAAAACAATTT
>CAYPMT010000087.1:2674-10346 GCA_964411875.1 uncultured Kangiellaceae bacterium | reverse complement strand
TATATGGTAGCAAGGAGTGGATTTGAACCACCGACCCCATCATTATGAGTGATGTGCTCTAACCAACTGAGCTACCTTGCCATAAATCTAGAATTTGTATGTCATATTGACCGACATTTTTAAGAGCAGCGTATTTTCCCGATCTAGCGGCTGTTTGTCAACGGTTTGTCGTTAGTGAAATTGATTTCGTTTAGACATTAAATCTAAAATGAATCACATCACCATCTTTGACAATATAGTCTTTGCCTTCTAAGCGCCATTTGCCGGCATCTTTCGCGCCTGCTTCACCCTTGAGGCTGGTATAGTCATCATAGCTAACGACTTCGGCACGGATAAAGCCTTTTTCAAAGTCAGTATGAATTTTTCCTGCCGCTTGTGGCGCTGTAGCACTGATAGGAATAGTCCAGGCTCTAACTTCTTTAACACCAGCGGTAAAATAGGTGTGTAGGTTAAGGAGTTCATAACCCGCTCGAATAACCCGATTGAGCCCTGGTTCTTTTAATCCCATTTCAGATAAAAATTCCGTTTGCTCTTCGAGTGTTAAGCCAGCTAGTTCAGATTCCATCGATGCACAAACCGCAACAAGGCTGGCATTTTCTTCGCTAGCTAGTTGTGTAACTTTATCGAGGTGAGGATTATTTTCAAAACCATCTTCACTGACATTAGCAATATACATAGTCGGCTTACTGGTAATCAGCTGCATATTTTGGATGGTTGACCATTCGTCTTTGTCCCAATCACCGGCACGGATCGGTTTAGCTGAGTCCAATAAAGACTTACATTTTTCCAGAATCACTAGCATGGCTTTGGCATCTTTATCGCCACTTTTAGCTACTTTTGTTTGGCGTTGTATTTGTTTTTCGACAGACTCAAGATCGGCAAGTGCTAGTTCAGTATTAATGACGTCAATATCATCCAGTGGGTCAATTTTATTCTCGACGTGAATGACATCATCATTCTCAAAACAACGTACGACGTGAGCAACCGCATCAGTGGCTCGAATATTTCCCAAAAATTGGTTGCCTAAGCCTTCGCCTTTGGAGGCACCTTTAACTAATCCTGCAATATCAACAAACTCCATGGTTGTTGGGATCACTTTTTCAGGCTGGACAATTTCAGCTAAGGTATCAATACGTTGGTCAGGCACAGGTACAACGCCTGTGTTTGGCTCTATGGTACAAAATGGATAGTTTTGAGCTTCTATACCCGCATCGGTTAATGCGTTAAAGAGTGTTGATTTACCTACATTGGGTAGGCCAACAATGCCACATTTAAATCCCATATTAATTACTCGCTGTCTATTGGTTCGATAATTTTAGTTTTATGCGTCTTACTTAGAACTTCGCTACTTATTTATGCCTTTGCGTTAAAAGCATGCATACTTTGCATAACCTGGTTATGCTCACCCTTGATAATTTGCCCAGTATAACGCAGCGCTTCTTGAATACTTTCATCAATCGCTTTTTGATCAATAGGTGAAGCTTTACTGAGTACATAATTAGACACTTGGTTTTTATTGCCAGGGTGATCAATGCCAATTCTTAAACGATGAAAGTCACGACAGTTACCTAATGAGCTAATAATATCCCTTAAACCATTGTGGCCACCATGACCGCCAGATTGTTTAAGCTTGACTGTGCCGCTAGGAATATCCAGCTCATCATGAGCAACAAGAATTTCTTCGGCTTCTATTTTGTAAAAGTTGGCCACGGCTGCAACTGACTTACCACTTAAATTCATAAATGTATTAGGAATTAATAGTCGGCAATCTCGGTTTTCAATGAGTCCTCGTCCTAGAGAACCAAAAAATTTAGTTTCTAGTTCAAGCGGAATAGAGTAAGCATTGGCTAGGGCTTGGGTATACCAAACGCCAGCATTATGGCGAGTCTGAGAATATTGAGGGCCCGGATTACCGAGCCCTACAATTAATTTAATCACAGCCATAGTTTATGACCTTGAGTTGAAAGGAATAGCTCTGGTCGTTACTCAGAGGCTGGTTCTTCCCCGCCTTCTTCACTTGGGCTAGCTTCATCATCAGTACTGGTCGAAGCACGACTTTTATGAATAGTGGCAATAGTTTTGTCATGGTCATGGATATCGCCATGGGATAAAGCAACTAACTCAACACCCTTAGGTAACTTAATATCAGATAAATGAACAACTTGATCCATTTCTAAGTCAATTAAGTCAACTTCGATAAACTCAGGTAAGTCTTTAGGCAGACAGCTGATATCTACGTTTGTAGCAACATGATTAATAACACCGCCTTCTTTAACACCCGGGCTCTTCGCTTCGTTTAAGAAATGCAATGGTATAGACATTTGTAATTTCTCTGAAGCTTTGACTCGCATAAAATCAACATGAGTCACTTTAGGCTTGTAAGGATGGCGCTGTAGATCTTTTAAGATAACTTTTTCAGCTTTACCGTCAACTTTGAGCTCTAGAATATGAGAATAGAAAGCTTCGTCTTCGAGGCTTTTAATCATATCAGAGTGCTTTAGTGTTAAAGGTTGTGGTTTTTTAGTTCCACCATAAACAATTGCAGGTATTTTGTCCTCAAGACGACGTAGGCGGCGGCTCGCACCTTTCCCCATATCTTCTCGAGCTTCTGCATTAATTTCAAATGTGCTCATTGCAGTTCTCCAAATATAAAGTATAAATCACCTTGACCGCGACCAGTTCAAGGCATGGTCAAAACAGACTCTTGGCTTATATGAAATAGCCATTTGAGCTTGGTTTTGATAATAATCCCCTTCAAAAAGGGCGGCGAATTATAAGCCAGAGCTAGATTAAGTGCAAGAACTTGCTGAGTTTGTCGGCTTTCAGGTGAGCCGACAAAGAGTTGGTTTTATTTGAAAAACTCGTTTAAATAAACATTGAGCTTAGCGATTCTTCCTCATTAACTCGTCGAATTGACTCAGAGAGCATTCCTGAAAGTGGTAAAACGGTAATGCGATCACAAGCTCTTGCTGGCTCAGTTAAGGGAATCGTGTCAGTTACAATCAGTTTATCAAGTACTGAGCCATTGATATTGTTAATGGCATTGCCAGAAAGTACAGCATGAGTAGCATAGGCAGTCACACTTTTTGCACCATTATTTTTGAGTGCGGCTGCTGCGGCACATAAAGTACCTGCAGTATCAACAATATCATCAAGAATAATACAATCTCGGCTATTTACATCACCAATGATATTCATGACTTGGGATTTATTCGCTTCGGGGCGACGTTTATCGATAATCGCTAATTCGGCATCATTCAGTCGTTTAGCAACAGCCCTTGCTCTTACAACACCACCAACGTCGGGTGATACCATAATCTCGTCACCAGAAGCATTTTTTTGAATATGATCAATCAGTACTGGCGTTGCATAAACGTTATCAACGGGGATATCAAAAAAGCCCTGGATTTGATCAGCATGTAAATCAACGGTTAAAACACGGTTAATACCAACCACAGCCATCATATCGGCGACTACTTTCGCGCTAATAGGTACACGGGCACTACGAACTCGGCGATCTTGTCTTGCATAGCCAAAGTAGGGCACTACTGCAGTGATACGACCAGCTGATGCGCGTCTTAATGCATCAGCCATAACTACTAGTTCCATTAAGCTATCATTAGTGGGTGCACAGGTTGACTGAATAATAAAAACGTCCATGCCGCGGACATTTTCTAAGATTTCAACAGCAATCTCACCATCACTAAAGCGACCAACTTTAGCTTCGCCCAGTTTGACATTAAGGTGTTGACTGATATTTTTGGCAAGTTCTGGTGTTGAGTTACCGCTAAATAGCATCATGTCGGACATGAAGTAAACCCCAATTGATTTAAAAAGAAATAAGCTGCCACTTTTGACATGGCAGCAAATAATAATATGGTAGGGATGGCTGGATTCGAACCAACGCATGACGGGATCAAAACCCGTTGCCTTACCGCTTGGCGACATCCCTAATATTTATTTAATATAGCTTTAATCGAGCATTTTATTAACTATTTTAATGCTTTTATTTTGGTGTGAATTGGTGAGCTATCAATTCCTTTAGCAATAAAACAAGGCCATTCACACAAAGCAGCTATTTTACTCGCTTCATCATACTTGTCAAAAACAGCAAATAAGCAGCTACCGCTTCCGGTCATTCTTGCATTAGGACTCAATTGTTTCAGCCAGTTTAATGCTTGCTTTACCTTGGGGTAAACATCACAAACAATTGTTTGCATGTCGTTTTTACCCTCAGCAGGTAATGCCAACTGCTCGAGGTCGCGTATTGTGATAGTTTTGCTATTTCTTGTCAATAATGGATGGTTAAATATTTCAATAGTACTGACATGAATATGGGGTTGTAAAACCAAATACCACTTAGGTGTTATTGGCAAAGGGGTTAGCTTTTCGCCAATACCTTCGACAAAAGCGGTTTTTCCTAAAATGAAAATAGGTACATCGGCGCCCAGTGACAGACCAATTTTAATGAGTGAATCTAGGCTAAGGTTAAGCTTCCAAAGATAATTTAGTGCTACCAGCGTGGTTGCTGCATTAGAACTGCCACCGCCTAGGCCACCACCTATGGGAAGCTTCTTTTCAAGAAACAGTTTAGCGCCAAGTATTTTTTTGTGGCCTTGCTTTTTGGCTTCTTGTTGTAGTCGTTTAGCGGCTTTAATGACGAGATTATCCGGGCTAACGAGCTCTTTTAGGTTGCAGTCAAAATGGATAGTGTCTTGTTCGCCTGTTGTTTGCTTGTCTGTTGTTTGTTCGAGCGTCTCTATAGTAAGTTGATCAGAATAATCTAATAGTTGAAAAATACTTTGTAAATTGTGATAGCCATCTGGGCGTTGGCCAATAATATGTAAGAATAAATTGATTTTTGCTGGGCAAGGCCAAGTCGTTTTTAGGTCTTTTGCTGTTGCTGGGTTACTTGCTAAGTTTTGATGAGTCATAGGTTCGGTTTAAATAGCCACTTTTTTACCACTATTTTAATTGAGCCGTGCTCAGGATTCGATGCTTTGATAATGCGCGGCATTGAATAGCCAGAATAGTTTTTAAATTGGGAAAAAGCGACTTGCCAACCTTCAAACTGAATAGATGAAATTTTTCTATCGTTATCATATGAAATAACTTCGCCAGGATAATCATAAGCAATGCCTTTTACCCAATAAGAAAGAGCTTCAATAGGGAAGTGCCAGCCTAAATTTTGCTGCAAGAGTTGTTCGGCTGTTTCGGCTTGAAAACTTTTATTATCTTTTAGTTTGAGTGTTGCTATATTTTCTGTTTGAACAAGGTGAGCATAAGTCACGCCAAGTAAACCATAAATATGAAAGTCAAAATTTTGATCGTTTTGTTGCCAGTTTAAGGTTGCTGATAAGCCACTATCTTTGGTATTAACCGCAATTCTTGCCATCAGCGACCAGTTTTTTTGATTGAGCAGTAAAGAATCTCTTTCAGTCGTCCCAGAATGTTTTAAAGTTTCACAGCCACTGAGTAAAATAAGAACGAACCAACTAACAATTAAAACTAATTTTTTTTTACTAAGCAATCTCATTGTTATAGCTCAACATTAAGTCGCTTTAAAGTATCCAGTAAAATTTTATTGGTCGGATCGATTTTTATGCCCTCACGCCAGATTTTTTTAGCCTTCTCATGCAATGACTTTTTCCATAATACTTCACCTAGGTGAGCAGCTGTTTCAGCGCTGGGTTGAATAGTGAGAGCTCGAGTTAAATATTCTTGAGCGGCATCGAGATTACCGAGCCGGTAAGCAATCCATCCTTTGCTATCAATAACGGCTGAGCTGTTGGGTAAGGCTTGATAGGCACTATCAATGAGAGCTTGGGAAAAATCCAGTTCTTGATTGAGATCGGCTAATGAATAACCTAAAGCATTTTTTATATTAGCATCATCCGGGAAAAGCTGGTTTAAGGCTTTGAGCTCGCTCACCATTTCTTGATAAAGCCCAAGAGACTCTTTATAGAGTGCCCGAGAGTATAAAAGTTGTTTATTTTTGGGGCTGTCTTTTATCGCTGAATCTAACCAGTCAATGGCCAGTTCATGATGTTTGTTTTTTTGTAATAATTCTGCAGCTAACAAATTAAACCGATCAATTTTTTCTTGCGATTTAATCAATGCTTGAGCATCTTTGAGTAATTGATAAAGTTTTTCCGGCTGCTTGGTAAGTTGATAGAGGTCAATTTTTTTGAGTAGTAAAGAAACATTATCCGGTTGATCTTGAATCGCTTGTTCAAGTCGTTCTTTGGATTTCTCTGTTGAGAAAGCTTTATTTAACAAATCAATTTCTGCAATTAATAGTTTGGTTTGATCTTGTGGATTGAGATCAGAGGAAATTCTAAGTATTGCTAATGATTGTTCTGGTTGTTGCAGGTCAAGAAAAATATTGGCAATTTGTAAACGAGCCGCAGCAACTAATTTGCCAGACTTGACTTGTTTAAAACACTCAATTGCTTGTTCAGCTTGCTTGAGTTGTTTCGCTGACTCACCACAATAATAAGCGGTTATATCGGCTTGGTAATTTTTGGCGAATAATTCTTTAAAGGCATTTAAGCTTAACTCATATTGAGCTAAGGCATAGTGACTTGCTGCTAAGAAGTATTTAGATTCTAAATCCTTTGGATTTTTTTGTAGCCAATTGTCATAGTGAATGGCGGATTGCTCATAATCTTTTAAATCATAAAGTAACTGGCCTAACATTTGATTGATATCAGCTGATTGTGGGTTTTTAGCAAATAAATCACTTAAATAGCGTTTAGCTTCGTTATGTTGTTTGATGCTATAAAGTAGACTCACTTTAAGATCAACTGCGGGTAAAAATAGGGGGTTAATATTTAATGCTTTTTGGGTATAAACTAAAACTTTTGAGTAAAGTTCATTAGGTGAGGCATCACGAGCGGCATAGTTATAAAAGATCTCAGCCTCTGCAGTAATAAAGGCTAAATTTTTAGGGTCATCTTTACTCAATTGTTGTAGTAATGGGACCACGACTTTTGGGTTTTTATTAATCACACTGGCTTTTAAGAGGTTATATTGTTCTTCTAATGTAATTGATGAATTAAAAATATTTTTAGCAACTGGTAAGGCTTTTTCTAGATTAGCTAACGCGATTTGAGCCTCTAACATGAGTAGTTGAGCTTGTTGATTTTCGGGATTTTTGTTTAGCCATAAGCTGGCTGATTGTTCAAGTCCTAATGGGTCTTTGGTTCTCTGAGCTAGTTCAGTACTTTTTTTGATTAATTTGGGGTCGTTAGAAATTCGAGCCGCATAAAGGTAGTAACTCAATGCTGTTGCATAATCTTGTTTATTTTCTGCTAAGCCCGCGGCTATAGTACTTTCGTAAACATCGGCTTTTTGTTGAGAGGTTAACTGACTAAAAGAGGACTCATCTGTTTTTTGTATATTGGAACAACCGGAAAGCTGTAGTCCAACCAATAAGAGCAATAACAAAAAAAAGCCGGGCTTTGAATAGGTCATATTATATTGACTATGTTAATTGGCATTTTGGTTTGTGGATATTTCATATTTTTATTGTGTTACTGTTTCTTCTATTTTGTACTGCTGTCGCCAGCTTTGTTATCAGTTTGGATTACCAATGAGTTCAATAGTTCCTTTTATGTAAATCATTCTTTTAATTATATGGCTCTTTAACTATATGTGGTTTTTTAACTAT
>CAYPMT010000087.1:0-2574 GCA_964411875.1 uncultured Kangiellaceae bacterium | reverse complement strand
TTTAACTATATGTGGTTTTTTAACTATGTCCCTCTTTGAGTTAAGGCCTACCTATGATTAATAGCGGCTGACTATTGGTTCATTAGTTAAAGACTAGCTTAAAAAGGCTGCGAATTAGCAATAGCGTCTGTTATAATCTTAGTATACTTATAAAGAACCCTTTTATTACTTTGAGTAATTCCTTCAATATGAGCGACTATAAAATTCAGATTACCTTTGGCATGTTACCTAGGCTTTTTGGGGATAACAAGTCTTAATCTAACTCATGAGCATTTCAATATTTGGTATTAACCACAAAACAGCACCCGTTGATATTCGAGAGAAAGTTGCCTTTCCAGCGGATAGAATTAATGCGGTGCTTAATAATGCTAAATTAACGGTTGGTTTGAATGAAGTTGCCATTATTTCTACTTGTAATCGTACTGAAGTTATTTATTATGCTGATGTGGGTTCATCTGAACCGCTTGATTCAAGTCGTTCAGAAGGGCACCGATTAAAATTTCAGCAAATTGTTGAATGGGTCGCTGCCGAAAGTGGTTTAAGTAATCATGAAGTTGAACCTTTTGTTTATCACCATCAAGATAAAACCGCCATTGAGCATACTATGAAAGTCGCTTGTGGGCTTGACTCTATGGTACTTGGTGAGCCGCAAATTTTAGGGCAGGTTAAAGATGCTTATGCTTATGCCAATCAGGCGGGAACCATTGGCTTTTATTTAAACCGATTATTTCAGCAGACATTTTCCTTAGCCAAGCGAGTTCGTACCGAAACTCAAATCGGCGCAAGTGCAGTATCGGTTGCCTATGCTGGTGTTGTTTTAGCCAAGCGAATTTTTTCTGATTTTTCTTCAATCAAGGTGCTGTTTATCGGTGCTGGTGAAACCATTGAATTATCAGCAAGGCATTTAGCTGCTCAAGGTGTGACTCAAATGAACGTGGCTAATCGTACGATTGAGCGAGCTCAAGGGTTGGTTGATGAGTTTGGCGCTGTTGCCTATGGGCTTTCGTCATTACCAGAACTGGTTGTTGATGCCGATATTATTGTCAGTTCTACGGCGAGTCAATTACCGATTATTGGTAAAGGTTTAATTGAAAAAGCCATTAAACAGCGTAAATATCGACGGATTTTTATTCTTGATTTAGCCGTACCTCGAGATGTAGAGCCAGAAGTCTCAGGGTTAAGCGATGTTTATCTTTATACGATTGATGATATGCAAGATGTCGTAAAAGAAAATTTAAAACAGCGAGAGGATGCCGCTAAAGAAGCGGAAACTATTATTCAGCAACATGTTGAAAAGTATCTTGCTTGGCTAAAATCGTTATCATCGCTTGAATTATTAAAATCATTTCGAGAAAAATTTCAGCAGATCAAACAAGATGAGCTAGAGCGGGCTTATGCAAAACTAAAAGCCAATGAAGAGCCAGAAAAAGTTATGGACGAAATAACCAGTCGATTAATTAATAAGTTTATGCACTCACCGAGTAAAATTATTCGACAGATAGGTGAAGACAATGAACAAGAAAAATTAGCCTTCTTAGCTGAAATTTTTAATTTAAATAAAAAGGATAATTGATAATCAAATGAAACAATCAATAATAACTAAATTAGATAATCTAGCTGAGCGACATGAAGAAATTGGTCATCTTTTAGGTGATGCAGAAGTCATTGCCGATCAAAATCGATTCCGAGATTTATCTAAAGAATACTCTCAGTTAGAAGAAGTGGTTAAAACTTTTAATGACTATAAAGAAGTTATCGATAATATCGCCTCAGCAGAAGAAATGCTGCAAGACTCTGATCCCGATATGCAAGCTATGGCCGAGGAAGATTATAAAGAAAGTAAACAGCAAGCTGAATTGGTTGAGTTAGAATTACAAAAATTATTATTACCGAAAGATCCTAATGATGGTAAAAATGTTTTTCTTGAAATTCGCGCCGGTACCGGTGGCGATGAAGCGGCTATTTTTACGGGTGATTTATTTAGAATGTACAGCCGTTTTTCAGAAAAGAATCGCTGGAAAATTGAAGTCATGAGTGAGAATGTCAGTGAGCAGGGCGGTTACAAAGAAGTTATTTGTAAAATTGCAGGCAACGGTGTTTACTCTAAACTTAAGTTTGAATCCGGTGCACACCGTGTTCAGCGTGTGCCAGAAACTGAGTCACAAGGTCGTGTGCATACTTCAGCTTGTACTGTGGCAATTATGCCAGAAGCGGATGAGCTCGATGAAATTGAATTAAATCCGGCGGATTTAAGAATCGATACTTTTAGAGCTTCGGGTGCAGGTGGTCAGCATGTTAATAAGACTGACTCAGCAATACGAATTACTCATTTGCCAACGGGAACTGTAGTTGAGTGTCAAGATGGACGTTCGCAACATCAAAACAAAGCCCAAGCTATGACGGTGTTAAAGTCTCGTTTATTAGCTGAGCAAGAAGCGGCGGCTCACAATGAACAGGCCGAAACTCGGCGTAGTTTAGTCGGTAGTGGTGATCGCTCTGAAAGGATCCGCACCTACAACTTCCCTCAAGGTAGAATGACGGATCACCGAATTAATTTAACCCTGTATAAACTCG
>CAYPMT010000086.1:1323-10409 GCA_964411875.1 uncultured Kangiellaceae bacterium | reverse complement strand
AATTAGGCGCGAATTAGCCCAACAAACTTGCCTTCAATAGCTAAATCTTCCGCCGGCAAAACAATTGGTTGATAACACTCATTAGCAGGTTCTAATACAGCATTATCACCCTGGCGTTGAAGACGCTTAACCGTTACATCATCATCAATCCTTGCAACTACAATTTGGCCAATTTCAGCTGTGTTAGTTTTTTGTACGGCAATCAAGTCACCATCTAAAATGCCTTCATCAATCATACTATCGCCGCGTACACGTAGTAAAAATGTTGGCTTTTTTCGCTTAAGTACTTCAGGAATGGTTACGTAGGTTTCAACATTTTCGATCGCTTCAATCGGTAAACCCGCTGCAACTGAACCAATTAGAGGTAATTCGTTATCGTTACTTTCTAAAATGCGAATGCCTCTAGGCTTATCGGCATAAATTTGAATAACATCTTTCTTTTCAAGCGCCTTTAAGTGATCTGCGGCCGCTTTTGATGAACTTACGCCGATTAATTCAGCTAGCTCGACATGAGTTGGCGCAATACCATAGCTTTCTATATAGTTTTTTAACACATCAAATACTTCACTTTGACGATTGGTAAGGCCTTTCATTGGATTATCTCCCCTAGTTCTAGAATAACTGCTTTTCATCAACAGCCTTTCATAAAGTAGCTTCAAGCTGATCTTTTAAAAAGACTTCATTGGCTATAAAACCAGCCAAATAACCACTACTCAAACAGATAGTTTAGAACTTTACCCCCTCTTGACAAAAAAGTAAATACTTTTATAAGTAAATCATTTTAAAGTAATGTGACTCTAAGGTCAGAAGAGTGGATTCACCCAACGTTATTCAATGTGCCGCATTTAATTGGGACTCTACCGAGTCAAAGATTTTTTGAAGTTTTTTAATTGAAACCGAGCCTTCGGTTTTAATGCCTGGCGAAAAAAGATGGACTCGAAACTCCTGTAACGACCAAAATAAATCGTCTAATTGGGGCTTTACTTCAAGATCCCCACGGTTTTCTTGAAGCTCTTGCCACCAAGATTGCCAAGCTTGCCAAACGTCAAGTGCGACAGCTTCTTTAGGAAAGTTAGATTTGATCCTTTTTATACGCTTTTCAATGGCTTGATGGTATCTATTATAGTTATCAAAAAAGTCTGGTCTAGAAGATAATAAAACATCAGATGACCAAAGCTCTTTTAATTGATTCTTCAAGTCTTGAATAGATTCAGCACAAGCCTTTGGATTAAGCTGATTAACCTCGCTATAAACCTGCTCTCTTAATTTTATTAAAGGCAATAATAAGGCTAAATCTTCAGACAATAAGCCCCTAAAGCTCTGCTTAAAACTTTGAGTTAATTGCTCAAAGTCCGACTTAGTTAAGATACTTTCTTGGGATGATTTTTGTTTCTTTTCTGACATCAAATTAAGAATGCACCTTAATGCCAAAGTATCAAAAAGCGGCTTAAACCCATCAAAGCGTATTGATAATTTTTCTAACGTGGCTTTTTCTGGCCAGCCACTAAAAAATTGATTGAGTACCGATTGATGATGCAAAAATACCAAACGAGCAACGCCTTGTGTATGACTCAATAAAGCCGTGGAACGAGATGGAAACTGCCTAATTTCAACATGATTTTTAGCATCATACAAACCTAAAAAGACACGAGCCTGTTGTTCTTTAAGATTGACTATATTTTCAATCTTAAAATCACCAAAATCCCATTTAGTGTAGTTTTTTCTCTGCTTATTTTTCTGATTCAAAGCAACATTTTCTTTTGTTATAGATGATCTATTTAAATTAACCTCTTTTAATGAAGATAGTCGTTGAGGGCTGTTTTCACCAATAATTTTATACTTCATACTTAAATGAGCATCAACTTTACTAAGATCAAAATCATCCGAATTAACCAAACAACCAGTTAATTTTTTTAGTACTCGACTCAACTCATCAATAAAAAGCTTATCTTTCGTATCAATACCCAATAATTCTTGCGTTGATTTCTGTGCTATTTCATTCAGTGGAAACAGTGACTTACGTAGGCTTTTGGGCAAAGATTTAATCGTCGAGAACACTTTTTCCTGCAAATAACCGGGCACCAACCAATCGAAATCTCGATCATTAAATTGACTCAACATAATGGCAGGTATTTCAACACTAACGCCATCATCTTTAGTTCCAGGTGAAAAACTATAGCTCAAATTTAGTTCAACACCTTTGACTTGAATGGTTGCAGGAAAGTCATCTTGATGTTCTGGTGTGTTTTTCCTCAATAATTCAAGCGAAAAACTTAACTGTTGATTATTTTTTTTGAAATCTTGCTTTAACCACTTTTTTAACTGATTAACACTCACTATAGTTTTGGGTAACGCTTGATCGTACAGTTCGGCTAATTGATCGTCATTGATACGAACATCGTTCACTCTATGACGTTGTTCTTGATCTTCAAGCTGTTGAAGTTTCTTTCGATTCGCCGCTAAAAAAGGCAAGTTTTCATCGATTTGATCTTTAGCAAGCCCCTCTTCTAAAAAAACACATCGAGATTTTTTAGAATCAACACTCGAGTAATTCACAAGCTTTTTATTAACAATCGGCAAACCAAGCAAGGTTTGGTTTAAATAGGCCATCACTTGCCCTGATTTTTTTCGCCAATGGATATCGTAATAATGATTCTTTAACAATTGAGGAACAGCAGTTGCTACCCACTGAGATTGAATAGGCGAATTCATTCGAGCATAAAGCTTATTAGTCTCAATCATTTCTAAAGATAATAGCCAAGGTGACTTTTGGCTAAAACTGAGCGATGAAGGATGTGTCCAAACCTTTAGCCCTCTTACTCCCTGATAATGGCCTTCTTGAGTTTTATTAAGAATATGGGTAATGAATCCAGGAATAAGCGCTCGATGAATATCATCATCATGACATTCAGACTGAGCTTTTTTCGAATGTACTTTTAATAACTCAAGTGATTCTTTTAATTGCTGATAAACTCGCTTCCATTCTAGCCATCCCAAAAAATTAATTAAATTTTTTCGACACCAATTCTTAAACTCGTTAGATGAACCACCCGCACGAATAGATTGCAACGTTTTCCATAAGTTGATTGCTGTCAGTATATCCGAGTTTTTTTGTTGATATTGACGATGTAGTTGATCGGCTTTTTGTTGTCTATCATGCGGTCTTTCTCTAACCTCTTTGACACTCATAAAAGCACAAATAATTAACATTTCATCAATAGCGACTAAGTCAGGATCTACTAAAATACGCGCTAGCTGAGGATCAAGCGGCAACTGGTCCATTTTTTTGCCGATCGTAGTTAAGTTTTCTTGTTTATCAATAGCACCCAATTCATATAAGCTATTTAATGCAATTTTCCAAGCTTTATCCTGAGGCTTTTGCATAAAAGGAAACTGACTAATATCCTTAACACCTAAGGCTTTTAAACGTAATGCCACCCAAGTTAAATGCGTTCGTTGGATTTCTGCTGATGTATAATCCTCTCGCGCTCGATAATCCTCCTCAGAATAAAGCCGAATACAAATACCCGGCCCTACTCGTCCACAGCGACCTTTTCTTTGATCAGCACTCGCTTTAGAAATTTTTTCTACTGGTAATTGTTGGACTTTGTTTCTTTGGCTAAATCGACTAATTCTTGCCATACCAAGGTCAATAACAAAAACAATACCTGGTACCGTCAATGATGTTTCAGCGACATTAGTAGAAACAATAATTTTTCGTTTTTGACTTTGATTAAAAATTTGTTGTTGCTGTGATAAAGTAAGTCGTGCATAAAGCGGTAAAATTTGCACGCCCGAATAGTTTTGTTCTGCTAAGGCCTTTATAGTTTGTTTAATCTGACCTTCACCATCAGAAAAAATTAAAATATCACCATTTGACTCAGCAATACATTCATCAACCGCTTGAATGATCTGATCAAATACAGAGTCATTTTCATCTGCAACTTCCAATGCCGGACGATAACGAACATCTATCGGATAACCTCGACCTTCAACATGAATAATTGGTGCCTTAGAAAAATGTTGCGAAAATTTTTCTAAATCAATCGTTGCTGATGTAATAATAACTTTAAGTTCTTTACGTTTAGCTAATATTTGTTTTAAAAAGCCTAATAAAAAATCAATATTTAAACTACGCTCATGAGCTTCATCGATAATAATCACTTGATAGGCTGATAATAACGGCTGTGACTGCAACTCGGTTAACAAAACTCCGTCAGTCATAATTTTAACGCGAGTTTTATCACTTAGCTTTTGATTAAAGCGAACCGAATAACCAACCATCTCACCAATGGGTGACTCGACTTCATCGGCAATTCGTTTAGCGACACTCATGGCCGCAACACGGCGAGGTTGAGTATGAGCGATTATTCCCCTATCACCAAAACCCGCTTGAATGCATAGCTTAGCTAACTGGGTTGTTTTACCACAGCCAGTTTCTCCGGCAACAATAATCACTTGGTTGTCAATTAATTGTTTTTTTATGTCTTCAGCTTTATCTGCTATGGGTAACTGACTAGGAATTTCAATCGGCTTAAAATTTTTAGCAATAGTTGCTGTTTTCTCTATCGAGCTTTCAATCAACGCCTGCAAACGAGTCGACAAGCTTTCAACAGGCAATTGCTTTTGCTCACGCTGAGCTATTTTTTTCTTTAAGCCAAAAACCTTGGCTAAATCTTGCGTTTGGATACGCTCTAAATTCATCATTATTCAACGATTAAGAACAAACTCATAAAAAACCCGCCTAAGCGGGTTTATATAATAAAAGATATTATTATTTATTCGAAAACTACTTATAAATAACTATTGATACCTAATAGCTTATAGTTAACTACTTATCCCAAAATGAATGCGGCGCTCTTAACTCGCCAAGAAAGTCCGCCACTGGACGATAAAAATCTTTATCTTCCCAATAGCCTGTATGACAAGCAGGGTTCCAAGAAGTTGTTGCACCACCCACGTTAATTTCAAGATCTTCACTAACACATTGCTCAAACTCATCTGAGACACCTTTTAATGGATAAGCAATAATGTCATCTTTATCATAAAAGTTATACCATTTAGCCCGCTTTTTTAAATCAGGATCAAGCGCTTCACCAGCCACTTGAATTGGCAATCCTAAAGAATTATCTAACTTTAAGCTATAAAGAGCCATTGGATTACCAAAAGTAATATAACCAGCCAAGGTTTTCATTGATTCAAAATGACTTCTTCCTTGGTCACTCTGCTGCATTTGTTTAATATAATGCGACATAATCACCCCACCATAGGAATGAGCTAAAACGACTAAAGGCGTGTCATTTGAATCAACTCGACGATGAGATGAGAATTTTCTCATGCCATCTCGAATACGGTTATTTACCGCGTCATAAAAATCAGTTCCTGGTGAATAAAGCAAAGATAAAACTTGAATATCAGTTAAAATTTCACGAAGGTTTTGGTAAGTTAAATCTTGTTTATAATTGGCTTTTTTACGAAAAGCTTCCATTTCGTCTTTAATTAAATCACCCCAATAAATTTCATGAAAAAGTAAATCATCTTCTAATCGACCTTCAGCAGACTTAACATAGCGCTCCGTAATACGGTGTTTTAATTCAACCGAATAAAACTCTTCCTCACTACCTAAACCATGAATCACAGCAACAGCTAATCGTTTCATAAAATTCTCCAGAATGATTCTTGAACAATACCAGGCTTATATTAAATTAATTTGATAAATTTAACTAGTTGGAATCACTATTTAAAGCTAAATCAGAATTATTGGGGAGAATCGGCTAAGGTTTGGCCAGTCTTATCATAATCAGAATTTTAGACCAACTTAACTTCAATGGTTGCCAATAAATATCAGTTATTGAATCGTGCTGGTCAAAATTTCGTCCAATACCAAAATGGACTCTATTAACTTGGTTAGCCTTAATTAACGTGCCTGCTAAGCGATCCCAAACCGCTAAGGCTGAACCTAAGTTACAATCGAAATGTTTAGGGTTATCACTATGATGAATCTGATGTTGTGCTGGACTAATAAACCAAGATTCAAGGTTTTTCCCCCAGCTAATCCAGATATGTGAATGGCGTAAATTCGAACCCATAAAATTAAAAGCAAACACAAAAATACTCGCCCCAGCTAATTCAATCACTGAAATTGATTCTACTGGCCCAAATAAAAAATAAGTAATGCCAATTGCAACACCTTGCGCTACGGCTAAACGACAAGCAAACAAATAGTTTTCAATGGGATGTGAGCGATAAACGGTAAAAGGTGTTAGTACTTTAGCAGAATGGTGTACTTTATGAATTTCCCATAAAAAAGGCACTTTATGTAAACAGTAATGCAGTAAAAATCGAGATAGATCGTCCAAAATAAATAAGATCAAAGTAAAGGTTAACATAATCACCCATTTATCTGCAGATATCACAGCAACTTGACCAAATAGCCACTCAAGAAAATCTGAGGTTGCTAAAGCAATAGGAATAGCGGTTACAATAATCGGTGCTAATAATAATCCACGAATAACCTTATTAACAACCAACAAGAGATAGTCATGTTTTGCGGAATCACAAAGCCAGATTTTTTTGGGAAATAAAAAGTGAATAAACTTGCTGATTGAAAAAGTTTTTTTCTGCTTAAAAAAAACAAGGCCTGCTAATAACACAGCGCCCAATAAATACCAAAAATAAAGTCGTTGCCCAGGATTAATAGCATACAGGCTTAACTCATACAAACTTGTTTTTAAGCTTTCAAAAAATTGCATTTTAATAAAGGGTAAACTCTCTGATTACCAATAATATTTATAACCCATAAAAAATTGTCTAGGCTTCCCAGGGCGAGCGCCAAAAGGTCGACGACTGACTAAATTCTCTTTATCTAACAAGTTATCAATTTTAAAATAAAGACTACCCATTTCACTAAAGTCATAGCTTGCAGAAAAATCCATTACCCACTGAGGCTCAATAGTTACACCTTCAAGCTCAACTTGAACTTGTTCATTACTTTTTCCCGCAGCTTCACTCATTTCACCAGTATAACGAGCCAAGATATTAGTTCGCCAGTGCCCAGAATCTAAACCTATATCTAAGGCTAACTGCTGCTCAGGTAAATAAGGCACAGGATCACCAGCCGTCACATCACCCCATAGAGCAAAATCTGAAATAAAACCTTCTTTAAACTCTGCATGAGTGTAGGTATAAGTCAAACTAATTGGTAAATCTATCGAGTCACTAACTTGAAAAGTTTTTTCAATAATAGATTCTAAACCATAGACCTCTACTTTTCCTGAATTAAAACTTTCGTCAATGCGATTAAAGTTATTACAATCAGAAGAAACAGAAGCTGTACAGGTTTCTACTAAATTATCGATATCACTAAAAAAGCTAACCAATTCAATCTTAGTCATTTGCTTATTAAAGCGATAACCGGCTTCAAAACTATAGCTATCTTCAAACTTAAGCTCAGGATCCTGCTGTGGGCTGGTTGGAACAAAACCACGATGTATTCCAGCAAAAGCACCTGAATATTCATCAATCGTGTAAAAACTACTAATGCCAGGCAAAACAATTCGATTTGTTTTTTTAATCCAGTCATTCTCCTGACCAACTTGATTATTTTGATAAAAGGAATCGATCAATTCTACTCGCACACCACCCGTTAATTCCCAATCGCCCAACTCAATAGAATCTTGCGCATACACAGACCAAACTTTTGAGTTTTCAGTATTAGCTGTCCTAATCTCATTGGTACCGTCAAGTAAAATCAATTCAGAAGAACGCATCATATAATTATCTTCATCATGGAGGCGATCAACTTGATCTTCATGGTAACGAATACCAGTTTTCAGATCGTGTGAAAAACCTAACCAATTAAACTGCCAACGCAAGTCTGATTGAATACCTTGAGAATAGTACTCGCGATCATTAGTGCCAATTAACAGTTGACCAGACTGCCCACCTAACTCTTCACTATCCCTTTGTCCTATTAATATTCCATAAAAATCGCTATCTCCTGGATTTTGTAAAATATTTTGCAAACTGATTGGGGCATTAAAATTATTTAACTTACGCCAAGCACGTTCAAAGTCATTACGATAAAGACGAGTCGCTAAGTAAAAATCATCACCTTCTAAGAAGTGATTAAATTGAATTTGGGTATGCTCCCAATCCATTCTTGCCAATTGTGACGCTGCATAACGTCGATAAGGGTTTTGTTCAAAATCAGCATCAGTTAAACCTAAATAAGTTTCATTAGAAACTTCATCAGCATAACCAAGTTTTAATTCAAAAATATGTCGATAGTCATCGTTCTCAAGGTTATAACGTATTTTAGTGGTTATATCTTTCTTGTCAAAACCAGTATTGTCAGAATAGGAGCTGTCAGAGACTGTCCCACCTCCAGTATCTATAGTTTTAAAACCATCACTTTTTAATTTTAGCCCTTCAAATAAAAGCCCCCAATTACCATGGTTACTAATATTATAAATATGTGCTTTTTGATAACCATCACTACCAAAAGATAAATCGAACATGCCTTTATTATCTTGAGTCACTTGACGAGTTAGTAAATTTAACGTTCCAACAACTGTATTAGGCCCAAATAAAATTGCGCTAGGCCCTTTAAAAACCTCCACCGAAGACATTCGACTCATCATAGGAAAATAATAAGCAGCTGGTGCAGAATAAGGTGCGGGACCAATTAAAATACCATCTTCAAGAATATTGATTTTTTTGCTTCTTTCAGGTGTCGCACTTCGAAAGCCAATATTAGGTCGTAATCCATAACCATCTTCTTGCCTAATATTAACCCCGGGCACTTTGCTGAGTATTTGTTGAATATCATCGAACTCAAATTTCTCAAGCTCATATTCATTAACTCGATTAGCAGAACCAGCAATACTTTTTAAGCTTTCTGCATCACCAAACACGGTTACTGTTTCAATATAAGTATCCGTAGATTCCTGACTTCCATCAGTAGTATTTTCTTTTTCATTTATTTGAGAAAAAGCATGACTACTTAAACCTAACAGACTAGCTATTAAAATGATCTTTTTATTTAGACGTTTTGTTTTCATTATTTTTATAACACTTACTTAGTT
>CAYPMT010000086.1:0-1223 GCA_964411875.1 uncultured Kangiellaceae bacterium | reverse complement strand
TAATCACTACTATTACCTAATCATTATCACCAGCAGAACTTGATGGTAATGTTAAAGATAATTTAGTAATAAAGTCTTCTTTCAAGGAGCTTGTAATATCTCTAACTTTTTCATGGGTTGTGACAACCTGAGAGGCATTTGTTTCAAGCACAGATGCTAAACTTTCTTGATAATTATCGATATCAGCAATTGCAGCATCAATTGCTTGAACTATTTCATCAGACAATGTTTGCTCACCCTCACTAATTAAATAATCGTCAAAACCAATCGTTTCTGTTTGGTTTTCAACTTCACCAGTAAAAATTACTTTTAAACCAACCAAGTTATTACGAATATTAGCTAATGAATTAAGCGCAAACTCTGATTCTAAATTTTCTGGGCAAGGATTCTGGCCGCAGCTATTTGCATCAATGCCAGCGGGAACCGCTAACTTACGGCTTTTAGTCTCAGTATCTACATAAAATAAGCCATCAGAAATACGGTTAACAGCCTGGTGTAAGTTTTCAAAATCATCACCCGGCTCATTATCCGCATTTAATAACGATTGAGCATAACCATTTAAACCGCTCCATTCATCAACCAACTGTTGTGCACTCATTTTTATATCGTTAGCAACCTCATAAGCAAACTCACAGCGCTGCTCACGTTTTTCAATTGCCGACAAACTATCCCAACCTTGCGGTTCAACTGTCGTACAGGTGTGATTAAGATCATTATTAAAAAGTAAATACTCAAGGGCATCCAATCCGCGACGGGTGTCAATACGATTAGCCAAATTATAAGGTGTACCATTAATATCACCGAGATTAAAAAACACAACATCTTGATCAACACCACAAGTACTAGTCAGTGGCCATGAATAAATCCTGCTTTTTAGTACACCTCGATTACTAGTTAAAGGCCCTAATTGCATCACTTCAATCACTTGCCAGTCTGCCATAGCTTGTCTCCAACGAGACTGAGCCTGCTCTCTTTCACTATCTCTTGCTGACTCACTAGAGTCACCAGCATTAAAAAGTTTTTCTATATCGCAATAACTTTTTACTATGCTTTGCAATTCACCAGATTTAATATTAAAAGATTCAAATCTTGGTGTAATAATATTATTAGTTAAATGAGTCACTAATTGAAGCTCATTAAAGTTGGTCGGATTATTATCGTTACTATTTAGGTTGTCTGTACCCGAAGAACTGCTGGAGCTATCACCACATGCGATCAAAAAA
>CAYPMT010000085.1:0-10810 GCA_964411875.1 uncultured Kangiellaceae bacterium | reverse complement strand
AATCAACGTAGTGGCCTTGCTGCAATACGCTCATTGGGCAATATTGACGGAGTTCTAGTCTATGCGGCAGATTCAGAACGAGAGGCTATTGGTGGTAGCTCAAAATATTGTCAAAGCTACTTACAACACCCTTCAATCACTGAATGCCCAAAAGACTTTCTTCATTGGCTTAAACATACTCTAATCGCGCATAAGTTTGATATTGTTTTTCCTATGACTGAAGTAAGCAGTCAATTGTTACTCATGAATACTGAGCTTTTAGGCTCAACTAAGTTACCTTTTGCTTCTTATGACAAAGTCATGTCGTTAGCCAATAAAGGCAACTTAACTAAACTAGCAGAGTCAATTGATGTACCTGTTCCCCAGTCAACGTTTTACCCAAACTCTTCTGAAGTTAATTTAGAATCCATTAATGATTATCCAGTGGTTATCAAGCCTTGCTTATCTAAAATTTGGGATGGTCATAACTGGCTAGATACAGTGGTCCAAGTTGCTCATGATAAAGCCGAATTAGAAAAATACTTAAATACTTCACCCTGGTTGAGTCAATATGAGTTTATGCTACAAGCATTTATTCCTGGTTATGGTGCTGGCGCATTTGCTATTTATAATCAAGGCAGCCCTCTTGCCTTTTTTGGGCATCAACGCCTCAGAGAAAAACCACCTCAAGGTGGCGTTAGTGTTTTAAGCAAAAGCGTTGAACTTGATCCTCAACTACTCAATAGCGCCAAAAAGCTCCTCGATGCCGCCCAGTGGCATGGTGTTGCTATGGTAGAGTTTCGCGTTGCTGAAGACGGAACTGCTTATTTAATGGAAGTTAATACTCGTTTCTGGGGATCACTACAGTTAGCGATAGATGCTGGTGTCGACTTCCCTAAACTACTTTATCAAATTACAGTTGGTGAGCCTGTTTCAGAAGTTAGGCATTATAAAAAAGAGGTTAAGTTGCGCTGGTTATTGGGTGATATTGACAGCTTATATCTTGTATTAAAGAGTAGTCAGTATTCGAAGAAGGAAAAGTTCAAACGTATTTTAGACTTTTGCATTCCTGACTTTTTTTCAACTCATCATCAAGTGGCTCGCTGGGGAGATTTTAAGCCAGGGCTAACTGAGCTAAAGCAATATCTGCACAACTTAAAAAGTTAACTTTACTTGAGCAATTTTTGATACTCACTTTGATAACCTTTCAGCATAGCCTGCATAGTAAAGTTTTGCTCCACATGTTTATAAGCTTGACTAGCCAAACTGTTACAAAGCTCTGGGCTTTCAATTAACCGAGTAATTCCCTGAGCTAACGCCTTTGCATCATTAGGCTCAACCATCAAACCTGTTTTTTCAGGTGAAATGATCTCTTCTGGTCCTCCACAACGAGTAACTACTGCAGGTAACTTAGCTGCCATTGCTTCAATCGTTGCAATTGAAAAGCCTTCAGAGGATGAACTTAAAGCAAATAAATCCATTTGCAATAAAAAGCCTGCTGTATCATTACAAAAACCAATAAAGTGAAAGTGACTCTGCAAACCAGACTCTTCTAACTGTATTTGTAATTCATTCATCAATGAAGGCTTTTTATGGCCAGCTATCACAAAATTCAAATGAGGATACTTTTCAATCAATCCTTTAGCTGACTCAATCAGTACATGGTAAGCTTTTGCTGGTCGAATATTGCCTAAACTACCAACCAAAATAGCGTTTTTTGCAAGGCTTAACTCTTCTCTTAGATCACTAGTGGACGCTTTATTATAACGTTCTAACTCAACACCATTGTAAATGACACAAGCTTTATTTGGATCAAGCAGCCCTCTTTCTTGAATATTTTTTAAAAGCCCCTGACTAACTGCAACATAGCGATTAATTCCCCAACGCATCATTTTATTTTTTAACCACTTAAAACGCTCATTGGGATTAACATCAACCATACCATGATAAGTCGCCACTACTGGTGTTCTAGTTAACAAGCCAACCATAGCTGCATAAACATTAGAACCAAGTAAATGAGACTGAATAATATCAACTCGATGCTTTTTAACTAACTGGACCAGTTGTGATAAAAGCCCAATAGCAAAACTACCTTTAGCAGGAATAATATAGGGTTGAAGTCCTCGCCGCTTTAGCTCTTCTTCCACCCAACCTTTACCACTGATCACAACAACTGATGAGTAACCATGCTCTCTCAATTTATCAGCTAACTGAATAAAAATAGTCTCCGCTCCACCGGGTCCGGTGGTATCAATTAGATGTAAGATCGTCTTAGGTTTATCTGAGTTATTTATCGACATACTTGATTTTATTGACTAAATTTTACGATTTTTGTGCCAATTTATGAGTGACATTAAATACGTAAAAAATATATACTAAAAGAAAAAAGGATTATAAGCATAAACAAGAAAATGTCTCAACTAGCTAACGATGACTTTTTTATTTTATATACAGAAGCTTTTGCAGCGGACGCTATTAATCAGCAGTCATGTCAAATAGACGGCCCCAACAAGAGTATTGTAACTATTGATTTAGGTGATTCTTGTCAAATTAAACAGTTTGATGACGGCTCCCATATTATTCTTTCGGGCTATTTGTTTTATATTTCCATTGATGAATTACATACTATCTTATCTAGTGACCTAGCAAAGCTTTCAACGGTTCACGGGCACTTTTGTGGCGTCTATTTTCCTAAAAACCAACAACCTATAGCTTTTGGTGACCGTCTGGGTGCCAGAACGCTTTACTTCAAAACTACGGAAAAAGGTTTAGTATGTTCAACTAATATCGCTTCCATTATTGATGTTAATACAACGCCATTATCAGAAAAAGCTATTTCAGAGTCGTTACTTTATCGTACATTGTCACATGATCACTCTATGTACCAAGATGTAAAGCAACTGCCCTACTATCATTATGCCAAGCTTTCGACAACTGACTCGATTTTTTCACGTTACTGGAATTACCCTAAACACACACAAAAGAAAATTAATAAAACCCCTGAGCTCACTTTATCAGTTAAAAATAAATTAAAAGAACAACTCGAACAGCTTTCTCAAAAATATAATGAAGTTGCTGTTCCTTTAAGTGGTGGTGTTGACTCTTTTCTTTTGGCAAACCTTGCAAAAGAACACTTTAATGAAGTGATTGCTTATACACCCATGTGGACAAACGGTGAAAACCCAGAATTAGGAACGGCTAAAAAGTTTGCTAAGTTACTAAACATTGAACATCAGCTAGTTAATATTGAAGAAAGTGATATCGAGCCTGAATTAATGGCCTTTTTGCACTTTCAGAAAGTACCGCTCAGGCATTATAGCTCATTAGTATTAAATTTATTGCTTAAAGCCATTCCTGAAAATCAAAAACTCATTTTATATGGGGATGCCGCTGATACTTTGTTTGGCTGTCGAGAAACTAAACGTGTTTTCCAAGATAATATGTGGCAAAAAATTGCTTCGTTGATTCCCAACTCTCTGCTACAAGCTTTATCAAAAGTAACATCTAAAACAAATAGCCTTATCAAATTACGTAATACTAATTTGCGTGAATTAGCCTTGTCCCTAATTACACTTGAACATAAAGGAAAAGCATTAGACTATGTCAAAAAACAGGCCAAAAAACCTAGCTCTGATTATTGGCAACATATTTTTGAAGATAATGATAATAGTATATTAACCACTCAAAAGCTGATTACGCATTCAGAGTTACGTCACTCGAGCAAAGAAATAGAAGTCGCTGCTAGGCGTTATCATAAACATATCGTGACACCTTTTGATTGTCCTGAGTTCTATGAAATATCTTCTAAACTCTCAAAATCAGCCTCTTTTGGCAGCACTTTTTCCGCCTATTTACCTGATAGCTTTTACAAAGGAAAACAGGCCACAAAACCTATTATTAGAGATATTGCTTGTGAATATAGCCCAAGAGAATTGATATACGAAACCAAGTATGGTTTTCCCGTCCCAATGATTGCTTGGTTAAAAGGTCCCTTAAAACATCATGTTGATAATTTATATAAAACCGACAATGCTCTTGAAGATTATCAAAAAACACCGCTAAGCATTGAACAAGATTACCAGCTTCTCTGGACACTCGTTAATTTATCATTATTAAAACATGGTTAATTAACCCGCCCTAGGTGAAAGATTAATAACAAAAGGTTAGAATCACTCTACTTATTTTTATTTTTCTCTAAATCATGAAAAAGATAATTAAACCATTAATAAAGTGGCCACTTGAAACACTTGCTGCAAATTTTGGCGAGCATAGAAAAAGTTCAACCGAGCCACAATTATGGACCATGATGTATCACCGGATTTTGCCTCAAACAGATCCAAGGTATAAGCATGAAGAGCCAGGTATGATTGTTGAGCCGGAAACCTTCCGCATGCACCTTCAAGTTCTAAAAAATGAGTTTACAATGATTTCCCTTGGTGAGTGGGTAACGCGTAAAAAAAATAATCAATCATTACCCCTAAAAGCCTGTGCTATAACTTTTGATGATGGCTGGCTGGATAATTTTGAATATGCTTTTCCTATACTACAAGAGGAGCAAGTTCCCGCAACACTCTTTGCTGTTTCTGAATTAATAGGTACAAAACAAACTTTTTGGCCCAATAGAATTCAAACGATACTTCAACAACCTAAAGAAAAACTTCAACAAATAACTTGGCTAACTGATTTAATCGATCATGAGCAGGTAAATAAAGAGTTGACAGCTAATATTATCTACTCGTTAAAACACCGCTCAGATGTCGAGCTCATTGAACTTATTAGTAACACTGAAAAAGATTTTAATATACCGGCGCTTGATAACCCCGTATTAATGAATCTTGAACAACTACAAACTTTATCAAATAGTGGTTTAGTTGAAATTGGCTCACATACCTGCCAACACATACGTCTTGTTGAAGGGCTTGATTCAAGTACCTATGAGAAAGAAATTAGTACAAGCAAAGCTCAACTCGAAGAAATCATTAACAAGCCCGTCAATCTTTTTTGTTACCCTAACGGTGATTATTGTGATACGGCAATAAAAGAAGTCGCTAAACATTATGATGCAGCCGTGATCACTCGCAAAGGCATTTGTCGAACAAGTAGTGAGAAAATGTATACTTTGCCACGATTTGGCGTCCACCAAGATGTTAGTCGTACAAAAAGACAACTACTGGCAAGAATAGCCAATTGGACTGTTTAAATTTACTGTATATACTCATAAAAAATGTTAACGGATTCATTCAAATTAACGCTATTGATTGTAAAGAATGCCAATCTGTTCTAAAGTATAATCGTTTTACTTGAATGGCTACCAAATATCCTCCATGAAAAATCATTTAGCCAAAATATTATCTTTGTTTGTCGAATCAGTTCCGAATGCGCTGCTCAAACGCTATTTTAATGGGCTTGTTCCCATATTTATGCTTCACCGTTTATCCTCTAACGATAAAAAACATACTCAAGAATATCATGCTCATATTCGATGGTGTCTCAGCTATATTAAGAAACATGGATACAAAACAATATCCCTATCAGAATTAGGGCTTAAACATAAAAATTGTGAACCTATTGAACCTAAAACCCTTGTATTCACTATCGATGATGGCTTTTATGATCAGTTTGAATATGGTAGCCCACTGTTTGGTGAGTTTGACATTCCTTTAACCTGTTTTGTTATCACTGACTTTTTGGATGGGCTATTATGGCCATGGGATGATCAAATTACTTATGTCCTTAGTCAAACAAAAGTTAAAGCTTTTAATTTAGTTTTGCCAGAAAACCAAACACTCTCATTTTCTAATACATCAGAAAACTGCATGCATAATATTAATCAACTACGCAATAAACTTAAGACGCTTGATCAAACAAACCTATATGATTGGTTAAAGTATTTTTACAATGAAGCCGAAGTGGAAACACCAACTAAACCACCAAAAGATTATCAGCCTATGAGCTGGTTAAATGCTCAAAAGTTTATTGACTCCGGCCATAAAATAGCGCCTCATACTAAAACGCATCGAATTTTAAGCCAGTTAGATGATAAAACCTCAGAAACTGAAATAATAGATTCCTATAATAGAGTTAAAAAAATGCTAAATAATAGCTGCAATGTTTTTGCCTATCCAACAGGAAGAGTGGTTGACTATAGTAAAAGAGAAAAATTGATTTTAGAAAGAAACCAAATACCTTGTGCCGTTAATACACAGGCCTTTCATTTTAAACCAACAATTAATCCATTCGATATGCCTCGATTTTCATTACCAGAAAGTCGGTTTGACTTTATTCAATATTTATCCTTTTTTGAAGAGCTAAAATGCCGAATCAAGAATTAAGGTCAAATGCAATGACTATCACCAATGATAATAAAATCACTATTGTTTTATCCAACGGCTTAAATGGTCTTGGCGTTATGCGCTCACTCGATAAAGCAGGATTTAAATCGATTGCAATTTTGAACTCAAAAGACGGTTTAGTTGCTAACTCTAAACTACCGAATAAAAAAATCTTTCTTCCAAATAATCATCAATGGGAAGAAGAAGTTAGTAATATATTGGATAGTTTAATTTTTGATTTTAAACCACCTATTATTGCTTGCTCAGATCGCGCAGCCGCCTTTCTAGCCAATAACCGCCAAAAACTATCAGAAAAATATAGCTTACTTATTCCCAGCCTTCAGATCACCGAAATATTAAATGATAAAAAACTAGAAATTGAGCATATAAACGCTTTGGATGTACCAATTCCTAATTCATTATCTAATATAGTTGAATCTATTGAGAATGAAAAAATCACACAACTTAACTATCCAATTATTATTAAACCTAGACTTTATTCCGGCTATCAACTAATCAAAGCTAAAAATATTATTATTAATAATGATGATGAATGGCGTGATTTCTATATAACTCATAAAAATAATCTTGAACACTTAGTCGCTCAAGAAATAATAACTGGAAAAGATGAAAAACTTTGGGTCTGCAATGCCACTTTTAATAAACAATCAGAAATGATTTCCGCATTTACTTTTCAACGGCTTGGAACTATGCCATCTCACTATGGTGTCACTAGCTTAGCGATTAGCAAGGAAAATAAAACGATTAAAGAGTACTGTAAAAAAATTGGCGAGTCACTTTCTTATACAGGTCCAGCCATGTTTGAGTTTAAGTTTGATGAAACATCAAATAAATATATTTATATTGAAACTAATCCACGCTTGGGTATGTGTAATTGGTTTGATAGTAGCTGTGGGATCAATAATGTAGAGATGACTTGCCTTGAAGCTTTAGATTTACCTTTACCCAAAATCAACAAACAAAAAAATGACTATGTTTGGTGTGATTTTTTAGGTGACTTTATTGCTCGAATGGAAAACTCGGAAGGAATAAAAAATATTCTAAAAACTTATTCCCCATACTTTTTTTCCAAAAAAGTTTGGGCTGTTTATTTATTTAAAGACCCTTTACCATCTATTATGAGTTTCAAATCACAAGTACTTGAAATAATAAAACGTGTCTTTAAAAAATTATTTAAACGCGGAAAATACTCAACAAATTGAAGTATTGTTCGCTAGACAAAAAATCTAGGGTAAACCTTTAACAATATGTGGCCCTAAAGCATTGCATAGACCCAATGGCATTTTTTTCCATGTGTTAATCATTAATTCATATTTTTTATTTTGGTGGTTCATTTGAGGAATTTGTTGATTCTGCTCTAATTGGTAATACCAAAACAATTGCTTTTCCTCACTTCCCCATTGTTTTTTAAACTTTAAGGTTCCCGCATCTTTAGATGAACGACCAAAATCAAAGCATTTAAACCCGCTTTCAATCGAGTGTTTCAAGATATTCCAATATAAATACATGTTAACGCCAAAACGGTTAAATTCTCTTAAGGTCGATGCCCATGGGATTTCTTGCATACCCTGATGATTAAGTAAAAAGCCTGTTCCTGCTGGACGGTCATCCAAATAAACTTGAGCAATGGTGGCATTTTCAGGGAAGTCTTGCAAAATTGTTTTGAAAAAAGATTTTGAATAAACCGGTGTTCCTAAATCTTTCATATTACGACAAAACACATAATAAAAATCATCAAGCAGCTCAAGCCCACCGACCTTAAAGCTTGCACCTTCTCTTATTGGTCGCTTGACCTGAGCCCTTCGCTTTGAACCAATTGATTGCCATAACTCATCAGCATCTGTCGGTAAACTCAAATACATACAAACTTTATCTTCCCGTACCGGCAAACTACAATTAGATGCGCTCGCTAAGCGATGTTCAATATGAGAGCAACCCAACTGTTTACGTAACTTTTCAGCATGATTTAACAATTCTTTTTCTACTTCATCAGAGTCAGCAACTACACCACCATAGTTAAAAAACGGCATAGAAACTAAATAATTACCAAATAATAGGCTTTTTAATCTTACTAACGGAAGAATGCCAACCATTTTATTTTCATGATTATTCGCGTATAAATAATACGACTGATGTCCAAAGACCTTTTTAATTAAAACCCGCCATTTTTGTAAGTGATAAACACTTGCACTTTTAGATTCAACGTACTGATCCCAAGCGCCTAACACTTCACCATCCTTTAGTTCATGGATACTAACGTTCATATTATGAATAACTCACTTCAGGTTCGGCAGTATTATTATATAAATCGAGAGATTTAATATGTTCATGCATAGTAACAAAATTAAATTCAGATAATAGCTTATTTAATCTATATTCACATTTATCTAAATTATTGTAATGTCGAAATTTAGAAAACCAACTTACTTCAACTCGAGGTTGCTCTGGGTCAACCTCCCAAGGATGCAAATAGAAAACAAAAGGATCACGGTTCTTAACACGCTTTCGATAGAAAAATCGACTTAACCAATAAGGGTACAACCTAAAATAACCGCCACCTGCAATGGGTATTGTTTGACCTAAAAATTGAGCCGTCGACAATGGGTATTCAATTAATTGAGCACCGCTAGGCGTTTTCAGAATATGAGGCTTTGTTGGTGAGTCGGGTATACCATAACGGTCATGATGAATAGGAAAAATGCTCGAGTCATATTTAAAACCAGCTTCAGCAAGAATATCTAACGCCCATAAAGATTTTTTAGTAATCGAGTAACTCGCTGCACGATAACCTAATACTTCCTCTCCGGTGATATCTTCTAAAAGTGATTTTGAACGGAGTGTTTCTTGCTTAAAAACATCAATAGACTGACTATAAATAAGCTGATGGCTATATCCATGACTAGCAACTTCATGGCCTCTTTTTTTAATTTCTTTGACTAGATTAGGATATCTGTCTGCTACCCAGCCTAAAATAAAGTGGGTGGCTTTAACATTCTTGTCATCAAATAAATCTAATAATCGAATGGTGTTTTGTTCAACTCTTGATATCTGCTTTTCCCAGTCAGTTGCTTTAATTGACTCAGCTAATGCGGCTACCTGAAAGTAGTCTTCAACATCAATAGTGAGCACATTGTTAACATTAGTCATATGATTTTCTATTTTTAACCTTGCTATTTTTACTTATTACTACTCGTTACTATACTAAATAGTAGCATAATTCATTAGTTGAGTATGTTAAAAATATACGAATATATTCGCAACTATTTTCCCTAATATTCTTTACTTCTAGGGCCTATTGACAATAATTTTTTATTGGTTAGCATGTAGTTATTCAAAGAAACAGTTATTGAAATTATTTTGTTTACACAAATCCGCCCCGTTGGCAATGCCATTAAACTTAAAGCGAAAGAATTTGATACTTCGCTATTTAGCCCCTTTATCTTTTCAGGCTATCAATCTGGTACAGCGGCTTTAGCAGCAACACTCATTTGTGCCAAAGGACAAGCGGCTCATATTATTAACCCTGAAGTTTTATTACCCGCTTATGCCTGCCCAGATCTAATTAGCGCCTGTCTTTTTGCCAAAGTAAAACCTATCTTAGTTGATTTTGAAGAAAACCGTCCCTGGATGAGCTTACAAGATATAAATAATAAAGTTAATAATAATACTATCGCTATAATCGCGATTAATTTTCTCGGTATTCCAGAAAGAATAGAAAAAATTCGTAATATTACTCAAAATAATAACTTATTAATTATTGAAGACTCGGCTCAAGGCGTTGCTAGAGATTCACTAGATAGCTACTGGAAAGGCGATCTAATTATTACTAGCTTTGGGCGTGGAAAACCTTTGAGTTTATTTGGTGGTGGGGCTGTTTTTTATAAAGATAAAATTCACTCTAAATTTCTTCCTCAAGGCTCTACTAATGAAACCTCTCAAATTAATTCATTAATTTATCAGTTTAAAGTTTCTCTGGTTAATTTCTTATCGATGCCTTTTCTGTATTTTATTTTAAATCGATTGCCTTTCATAAATTTAGGCGAAACGGTATTTAAGCCTTTAGAAAAAATTGAATCACTAGCTAATACGATAAGAAGTTATTTAACTTACGCTAGAGAAAATTATTGTTTAGTTAATCAGCTAAATCATGAATTGTCAGCTATGCTTGAGTCTATCAACTCAGATGCAATTACTGACCTTCCAAAAGCCTGTAATCTTAATTTAGATTTTCCTTTATTACGTTATCCCATACTTATTACTGATATGGCTATTAAAAATAAAATAGCAACTCAACTAGAAAAGCAAGGTTTAGGAATTTCTTATATGTATAAACAACCACTGAATAAAATTAATAGCATCCCAAAAAAAGCAGGTTTAGATAAACAAGTTAACCCTATAGCTGATAATTTTTCTCAGCAACTTATTACCTTACCAACCCATTCTGGTATTAATATCAAGGTTATTAATAAAATAAAAAG
>CAYPMT010000084.1:0-11082 GCA_964411875.1 uncultured Kangiellaceae bacterium | reverse complement strand
GTGTCAAGCACGGGATGACGGAGAAAAAGTTAAGATGCACCCACCCTATTAATATCTTGTTGCATTATTGGAATAAATTAGTAGACTATTGATTTATATAAAAAACAGTGGGGAGTTATATTTTTGGTCATAGTTGGTAGCACTCTTAACAACTGCACTCTCAATTGATTTCATGTACGGAGATATAAATTGAACTATGTTAAGTTTCTATTCTTTATGGTACCCATCATAATTAATACAGGTTGCTCTACATATCAAATTAGCCCTGAACTAAAAGTTCAGAAGAACAATCAAGTTATCTCAATTAAATCTTATAGCATTAACATGAGTTATAAAACGAAAGTATGGACAAGTAGTAGCATACTGAATGAAACAAAAGATGTATTAAGTTCAAGTGCTTTACTTAAAGCTATTCCAACTGATAAATATGTACCAAATGAAGATTATTTTCATATGGATATAGATATTGAATATTGGCATGGTGGTGCAGGTGGAGAAGCTTTTGTAAGCTTAATTAGTCTTGGGCTTATTCCTACGTGGGGTGAAAACAAGGACTTATATAAATATACGTTTAATTTATATAAAAATGGTTCCTTATATAGAAATAGTGTTTATTCCATTGATGAGGAGTATTATACTCACATTCTTCTTTTACCTTTTTTATTCGTAAGCATGGCTTCTTCAAATCCAACTGTAGAGTTATACAAACAGGCGTTGTTGGAGAATATAAGAATATAAAAATATAACAAGCCATTTAAGTGGGAAAATTTACAGTTGGTTTTTTCTCACTTCGTTCGTTATTTTAGCCAACTAATAAATTTTCCCTTAATGGGGCGTTATACATCTAGGATAAATAATGGATCTTAACTTTCAATATGCTTACAACTCACATGATGAGTTTGAGACAAAAATGAATATTTCACCCGAAGAGGCTGTAAAAGCTTTTGATGATTTTGACTGGCTTGGCGAGGCTGAGAAAGCTAATGAGTTACAAAGGTGTTCACCAACATTATCTATAGTAATTGATGTATCAAATGAATTAGCTTGGGTTTCTGCTTTTGGTGATAAAAGCGGAGTCCAGTTTGTTTCAGAGAGCCGATTCCCTGGAGAAGTTAAAAAATGGTTCGGCCTTAGTAAAGCCCAACGCATGGTCAGTTTAAACGCGAGTTCACTTTCTCAAAGCAATGCTAGGAAAGTAATAGAATTTTTTGCAACCAAGCAATATGAGTCACTAAGAGAAATTTACAAAAATGCATAACAAGTCGCTTTTATGGAAAATTTGTTCACTGTCGCTCTCAAATTTTCACAGAGCGTGACATCACCCCCCAAGCATTCCTTTCAAAAAATGTCCCGTATAGGATTTTTTGACTTTAGCAACAGCTTCTGGTGTTCCTTCAGCAATAATTTGTCCACCTTTATTACCACCTTCGGGACCAAGATCGATAACCCAGTCAGCGGTTTTAATCACATCTAAATTATGTTCAATGACGGCAATAGTATTGCCATGGTCACGTAGACGGTGTAACACAGCCAGTAGTTGTTTGACATCATGAAAGTGTAAACCTGTGGTTGGTTCATCGAGAATATAAAGTGTTTGCCCTGTGTCCCGTTTACTGAGTTCACGGCTGAGCTTAACTCGTTGAGCTTCACCGCCAGATAAAGTAGTTGCGGCTTGTCCGAGTCGAATATAAGATAAACCAACATCAATAAGTGTTTGTAGTTTTCGTGAGATAACAGGGATAGCATCAAAAAATTCTCTGGCATCTTCAACAGTCATTTCTAAAACTTCATGGATATTTTTTTGTTTATAAGTCACTTCGAGTGTTTCTCGATTGTAACGTTTGCCTTTACAAACATCGCAAGGGACATAAACATCGGGTAAAAAATGCATTTCGACTTTTATAACGCCATCACCTTGGCAAGCTTCACAGCGACCGCCTTTTACATTAAAACTAAATCGTCCTGGTTTGTAGCCTCTGGCTCGAGATTCTTGAGTGCCGGCAAATAACTCACGGATTGGTGTAAAGATCCCGGTGTAAGTTGCTGGGTTAGAGCGAGGTGTACGCCCAATTGGACTTTGATCAATCTCAACAACTTTATCAAACAGTTCCATGCCTTGGCAGTTTTCATAAGCTGAAGGGGTTAAAGTTGAGGCTTTATTGAGTTGGGTGGCAGCAATTGGGTAAAGCGTATCGTTAATTAGGGTTGATTTTCCAGAGCCGGAAACGCCTGTGATACAGGTCATTACGCCAACAGGTAATTTCAGCTCAACACTTTTTAAGTTATTACCAGTGACACCATCGAGTATTAAATATTGGTCATCTTTTGCCGCATGACGTTGTTTAGGAATAGGAATAGATTCTTTGCCGGATAAATATTTTCCAGTGAGAGATTTTTTGTTTTTAAGAATATCATTGAGCTTTCCTTCAGCCACTACTTGACCACCATGGACGCCTGCGCCCGGTCCAATATCAAGAATATGATCAGCTTGACGGATGGCATCTTCGTCATGTTCAACCACAATAACAGTGTTACCTAAATCTCTTAAATGAGTCAGTGTTTTTAGTAAGCGTTCATTATCACGTTGATGCAAGCCGATGGATGGTTCATCTAAAACATACATAACACCGACTAAGCCAGCACCAATTTGGCTAGCTAAGCGAATACGTTGCGCTTCACCGCCGGATAAAGTTTCTGCGCTACGACTTAGTGATAAATATTCTAGACCAACGTTAACGAGAAATTCTAAGCGAGAACTAATTTCTTTTTGAATTTTTTCAGCAATTTTACCTTTTTGGCCTTTAAGCTTTAACTTGTTGAAAAAGTTAAGGCTTTCGTCTATTGGCATCTGAGTGATTTCGGGTAAATTTTTACCTTTAACTAAAACATTGCGAGCGGATAGACGTAAGCGGGTACCGCCGCAATCGGGGCAGTTTTGTGTGTTCATATATTTTTGTAGCTCTTCGCGTACAGCCATTGATTCGGTTTCACGAAAGCGCCGTTGCATATTTGGAATAATGCCTTCAAAAGCATGAGTGCGATTCATAATGTCGCCACGTTCGTTCACATAAGTAAAATTAATTTCAGTTTTATCACTGCCATATAAAATAATTTTTTGATGTTTTTTTGAGAGTTTTTGATAAGGTTCTTCAATATCAAAGCCATAGTGTTCGGCTAATGAATTAAGTAAGTGAAAATAGTAAACATTACGTTTATCCCAGCCTCTAATAGCACCGCCAGCTAAGGATAATTCTGAATTAACCACAATTCGATCAGGGTCAAAAAACTGGTGAATGCCTAAACCATCACAAGTTTCACAAGCGCCGGCAGGGTTATTAAAAGAAAATAGTCTGGGCTCTAACTCAGATATACTATAACCACAGTGTGGACAAGCAAACTTAGCGGAGAAAAGCGTTTCTTTTATTTCACTGTTATCATCATCCATCGGGGCGATAATTGCGAGTCCATCAGCCAGTTCTAGCGCCGTTTCAAAAGATTCAGCTAAACGTTGTTTTAAATCGCCACGAACTTTAAAACGATCAACAACCACTTCAATCGTGTGTTTTTTATGCAGCTCGAGTTTGGGTGCTTCAGTAAGCTCATAGGTTTTTCCATTGATACGTGCACGGATAAATCCTTTGGCTTGTAACTCTTCAAATAATTGCACGTGCTCGCCTTTACGATTCCTAACAATAGGTGCAAGTAATAAAAGTCGGCTTGATTCAGGCATGGCTAAAGTATGATCAACCATTTGACTCACGGTTTGAGCCTCTAAAGGTTCTTTATGTTCTGGACAGTAGGGTGTGCCGACTCGAGCAAATAAGAGTCTTAGGTAATCATAAATTTCGGTAATGGTTCCTACGGTTGAACGAGGGTTATGCGATGTTGATTTTTGTTCGATAGATATCGCGGGAGATAAACCTTCTATATGTTCAACGTCGGGCTTTTCCATTAAGGATAAAAACTGTCGGGCATAGGCAGATAAAGACTCAACATAGCGTCTTTGACCTTCAGCATAAAGCGTATCAAAAGCCAGTGATGACTTGCCCGAACCGGATAAGCCGGTGATCACCGTTAGCTTGTCTCTCGGTAAAGAAACATTAATACTTTTTAAATTATGGGTTTTTGCACCGCGAACTTCTATCTGATTCATAGGTAATCTTGTATAATGCCGACAATAAAAAGTGAACTCCGCATAATAACGTTTAACTATTACGAATAGCAAAGACTTTATGACTACAAAACAATCTAGCATGAATGCAACTGAGAGAAAGGCTGCTTTGACGTTAAGCAGTGTCTTTGCGTTGAGAATGCTTGGGTTGTTTATGTTATTGCCCGTGTTTAGTTTAGTTGGTCAAGAACTTAATGGTTACACGCCAGCATTGATCGGTTTTGCTATAGGTGCTTATGGTTTAACTCAAGCATTATTTCAAATTCCTTTTGGTTGGTTATCCGATCGCATTGGGCGTAAGCCAGTGATTATTATTGGACTAATTCTATTTGCTTTGGGTAGTTTATTGGCCGCATTTAGTGATCATATTTATGGTGTGATTGCTGGGCGCTTGTTACAAGGTTGTGGCGCAATTGCAAGTGCCGTTATGGCACTCGCTGCTGATTTATCGAGAGATGAACAACGGACTAAGATAATGGCAAGTATTGGAATTAGTATTGGTATTGCTTTTACTTTTGCTATGGTTCTTGGGCCGATTGTTACTGAAAGCTTAGGTTTGCAAGGGTTATTTTTGTTAATCGCTGGGTTAGCTTTAGTGGCTATTTTTGTGGTTCATTTCCTAACACCAACCCCTCAAAAACAATTTGTTCAGCGAGATGCAGTAGCCAGTCGTCAACATTTTGCAGAGGTTTTAAAAAATGGCCAGTTATTTCGATTGAATCTGGGTATTTTTATGTTGCACTTTTTATTAACAGCCTTTTTTGTGGTTTTCCCGAGTCGTTTGGTTGAATTAGACTTTGAGTTGTCATCACATAGTTGGATTTATTTGTTGACTATGTTTATTGCTGTTTTATTTATGTTGCCTTTGATGATTTATGCAGAAAAAAAGCGTCAACATGTGAGAATTATGTTGTTAGCGGTTATGTTTGTCGCGTCTGTTCAGTTTACGCTTGGTTTTTATCATTTTTCGATTATTGGTCTGGGGTGTTTAATCGTCATTTATTTTGCAGGCTTTAACTTGCTTGAAGCAATATTGCCTTCAATGATTTCAAGGATTGCGCCTTTATCGGCTAAAGGTACGGCGTTAGGTGTATATTCGACCTGTCAATTTATGGGAGCATTTTTGGGAGGCCCTATTGCTGGGATTGTTATGGCTAATAAAGGTGCGGACGGGGTTTATTTAATCGGTTTCTTTATGGCTGCGCTTTGGGCTTTGAGTTTATTTGGTTTGCGTAATCCACCAGCCAGTAGTTCCTATACTATGACCATGCCTGATATATCCAATGATAAATATCCGTCTTTAGTTACTGAAATTAAAGCAATTGAAGGTGTTTTAGAGGCAATTGCTCTGCCAGAAGCCGGGGCTGTTTACTTAAAAGTCGATAAAAAACGGCTTGATCCACGTAGCTTAGAAAAATATCGGAGCTAGATAAAAAGTGCTGTTCAGGTTAACATTGTTGTTATTGAAGGTAAGCTAGAGCTTTACAGAAATTTAGCTATAAAAAGATTGATTTTAATTATTTAGAGGAATCATACCATGGCCACTAGAGGTGTTAATAAAGTCATTTTAGTTGGAAATTTAGGTCAAGATCCTGAAGTTCGTTATACAGCTAATGGAAGTGCTGTTACTGGTCTGAGTCTAGCAACAAGCGAAAGCTGGAAAGATAAAAATACCGGGCAAACTCAAGAAAAAACTGAGTGGCACCGGGTTTCTTTGTTTGGCAAATTAGCTGAAATTGCTGGTGAATACCTGCGTAAAGGCTCTCAAATCTATATTGAGGGAAAATTACAGACGCGTAAATGGCAGGATAAACAAGGCCAAGATCGTTATACAACAGAAGTTGTAGTTGATGGTTTTTCTGGCGTTATGCAGATGTTAGGTGGCCGAGGTGGTGATGCTGGCGGCGCGCCGGCTAGTGGTGGCGGTGGTATGAATAAAGCACCCGCACCGGCAGCAGCTCCGGCAGGACAAGCCCCAGCTGATAATGCCGGCTTTAATGATTCTTTTGATGATGATATACCCTTTTAATTGTTGTTAATTAGGCGCTAATGGGCTTTTCAGTAGATAAGACTTAGCGCTTTCAGGTTATTAAAAATTTAGTTTTTGGCTAGACATCTGTCATTTTGGGTCTAGACTAATTTATATAGCTTGGACGCAATTTTTGGTACGGTATGACTCGTAAGATTAAAATTTTTACTGTTGCTTTAATTTTTCTGATAGTCGGTTTTACTTGGCTTTTAGCGTTCTTATATCACATTAATCATATTAAGTTTTTTGAGAAGCAGTCAGAAATACAGTCGACAATTGTTTCACAAATTGATTTTTTTGGGAAAAATCGAACAAGCCTTTCTCCCAATCAACTTTCAACCTTATCATCTCAATTAAAAGGATTTGCGAAAATTGATGCCTGGTTCTTATTGGGTAATGATGATCAAGTTTTAGCGCAAAGTGAGCATTCCTCTCTTGAGCAATATATCGGTAAAGATTATCAATCAATCTATTTTAAGTCTGCCAATAATCAATTAATTCAATTAAACCTATATTTTAATTCTGACTTTTCAGTATCAAACTACTTTGATGTGACAAGTTTAGTGTTGGCCTTATTACTCGTTTTAGGTGTTTTATTAATTTGTTATTTATTATTTGGTTGGGTATATCGTCAAGAGACCTATGCGAAATATATTTTAGAGAGTAGTCATGAGTCAAATATTTTGTCATCGGATAATTTTTCTAGTGCTACCAGTCAGGCATTAGCACAACTCATATTAGAGAAGCATCAGCTGCTTAAAGATAAAACTTTACTGACCGAGCAGATTCGGCGGGATTCCTATGTTGATGAGAGTAGTCGTTTGGGCAATCAGTTATTTTTTAAAGCTGAATTTGAGGTTCGTTTGCATAACAAAAATGAGCCTGAGTCAGGTTTAATGATGCTGCTCTCTTTTGTTCAACAGGATGACAGAGAGGTTAACGAAGTTAATTTTCAATCGCTTGCCATTCTACTTAAAAGCTATATTTTAGATTATCCTAATGCCTTGGTGGCTCGTCTAAGAAATAATGATTTTGGTTTATTGCTACCTAATCTAACGCGAGAAAATGTTGATGTTTTTTGTAAAAAGTTGATTAATCAATTGGAAAAAAGTTTTTTTGACCAAAACCAAGTGAGAGAGAACTTTATTGCTATTGGTATTTCTGCTTATAAGCAGGGATTTGATTATTTTAAAGTCTTGGCGGAAGCTGATATGGCTTTGCGTAATGCAGAATTACAAAGTGGCAACACTTGGTTTATGTATGGTGAGGGATTATCAAAATCAAAAGTAAGAGGTCACTTAAAGTGGCGTAGCTTTTTACAGCAGATACTTGACCGAAGAACAGTACAACTTCATGGTCAGAGAATTCATTATTTTCATGATAGCGAAAAGGAACATCAAGAGATACTAGCAAGAATTAAAGATGGAAAAGATGTTTTCACTGCGGATATGTTTTTACCTATGGCATTAAATTGTGGTTTGGCAAGTCAATTTGATCGACAAGTCATTGAAGGTGTGATTAATCATTGCTCTGCGAATGAGGTTGGTATAGCTAATCAATACGTTACCATTAATTTATTTATAACGAGCTTATTAGAAAAAGACTTTGCTGACTGGCTTATCGATAAACTCAGCCAATTCCCTAGTATTTGCCAGCACCTATTTTTTGAATTAAAGGAAAGTGATGTGGCAAGGCATCTTGAACAACTTCATCCCATATTTAATCGAGTGGTTGAGCTGGGCGCTCATTGGAGTATTGAAAAGTTTGGTTCTCCTGAAGAGGATATGAGCTATGTTGGCTCCTTGCCTATTAAACAAGTAAAAATTGATCGACGTATTGTTAGTAATATTCACTCTTCCTATTCACACCAACAACTATTAAAAATGTTACTAATCAATTTACAAGGTAAAAGTATTGATGTCTTTGCCGAGGGGGTTGAAAATGAAGTTGATGCCATTTATTTAAGAGAGGCAGGGATTATTGCAGCACAAGGGTACTATTTTTCCGAGCCTGAGCGATTGTGCCAAGTCGAATCTCATCTAAAGCAAAGAGAATAAAAAGCCGCTTTTTCAATAAATTAGACGTCAGCATAATCGGCTTATTTTCTTGTCACTGATATGACATCAATTAGGCATCAGCATGAGTTGACTAAGTGTCTCTTTATGAGATAATAGCATCCTTCTTGAGTGACTGGTCATTTGAAAGTTTTCAGTTATCCATATATGTGGTTGATTAATGGAAATCCTATACTATACTTTGTGTATGTGGCGTAGGAATGCCTGGTTTAGTTCGGGCTATTTCTCTTAGTGAGGATTAGAGTAGTGAGTAGTAATAAGCCTAAATCTGATTTTGCAGTGTTAAATACTGATTCAGTTTATATTGGTCCAGAGCGACGGATGGATAGGCGCCGTTTACAACAAAGCCAACGAGTTGCTAGACTTTTAAGGAACTGTGGTTTAGATAGAAGAACACCTACTGATGACCGTCGAAGAGCAGATAGTTCATGGTTTGTAACCTCTCAAAAGGTTGTTAATGAGTAAGGTATAGCTCTCTAATTTCATTGTTCTAAAAGCCTTTAGTGTGCTAAAAAATGAAGAAATAGTATAATCGAGTCAATTCTATTGGGTCGATTTTTTTATGCGCGTTAATCGAGTATCTCACTTATTTAGTTTATTAGGGCATTCTCCTGTTCAGCTTATAAACGTTGAACAAGTTGGTGATCATTTTCTTAGGAAAAAAGTTTTAAGCCATCAACTAGCGCTTTATGTTAAGCGTGATGACCTATTGCACCCGATTTTATCAGGGAATAAATGGCGCAAGCTCAAATACTTATTATTAGATATTGAGGCCAAAGGCTATCGCTCAATTGCTAGTATGGGAGGGCGTTATTCTAACTTTTTACACTCACTAAGCTATGCCTGTATGCTTTTAGGCTGGAAAACAAAAGTGTTTGTACGAGGCTATCCAGAGCAAACATCAACCCCCATGTTAGAAGATATAAAAAGATGGGGAACGAATATCGTTTATCTAGATAAGCAATCGTTTAAACAAATACGAGACATGCGACCGGATTTAAATAAAGATACTTTTTGGTTACCTGAGGGAGGCTACAATTATCTGGCAGTAAAAGGTATAGCTGAAACTTTTGCAGAGCTATCAAAGACTTATGATTCTCTTGTGGTTGCCAGTGCAACTGGAACAAGTTTAGCTGGATATGCTAGCGCAGTATCAACACTTTCTTTGAAGACGCAGGTTATCGGTATCCCCGTTTTATATAATGCTTTGCAAATTAAAAGAAATATTGAATCATTACAACTATCCTTAACTATGCCGCATCTAATTGAAGGTTATGAGTTTGGTGGTTATGCTAAAACCAATCAGCAATTATCTGATTTTATGAGGCTTTTTTCGAAAATTTCCACAGTTCCAATTGAACCGATATATAGTGGAAAGTCTTTTTTTGCTGTTATGGATTTAATTAAACAAAACTATTTTAAGAAGGGGAGCCGTATTTTGTTGATTCATTGTGGTGGTTTGCAAGGAAGCAGAACATTTTCCCCAACACTATAAGCGTCTAAATGCTATAGATATCGCAATATAACTGAAAAACATTGAGTTTTTGTAATCGAGTTGACATAAATTAACCTTAGGATGCTTTATATTCTCCCAACTGGAAAAATCGCTCAGTGAGCAACTATCGTGGATAATAAATTTTTAAACGATTGGTTTGTGTTTTTATTAGGGCTTAAGTTGGTTAGTTTTGTTTTTGTGGCAAATTTGTTGCCATTAATTATTTCAGAACTGTATTCAAAGACTGAAGTAACATCAGGTGCTGCTTTAGTGATATCTAAAGATGAGCTTAACGAAACAATTAGCCAATTAGAAGGGTTGAAACTTGTCGATAATAGAAATTCAAAAGTAATCCTATTACCTTTAACGTCATTCACTAAATAAGCGTTTAACTTTTTTCGATAAAAGCGGATTACTCATCGGTGAGTTATTTAAATGATTTATTGTTGTTGCCAATTAGTCTGCTTGGAACGCTTACTGAGCAAGCATCGATATAGTCATGAGCATATATAAACCAGCTTTCCAAACGGTTTTTTCTTGATTCAATGAGCGCTTTAAAAGAGCTAGAATCTGTTTTCATCACTTCTATAGGAATAATTTCTTTGGGTTTTAAGTCATCGGCAATTTTAATGCTGAGTATTTGATTTTTGTTGGTCATATCAATAGGGCCTTGCAAATCTGAACTTCTATCAAGCTTTTGCAATAGCTCCATACCGGTAATAACTCGTCCAAACACAGTTGTATTACGATCGAGATAGCGTTGAGCTTGACCGATAACAATATAAAAGTCTGTGCCGCCGCTGTTAATATTATTATCACGACCCATAGCAACAGCACCATAGCAGTGAAGTAGCCAGTTTTTTTGTTTATCTTGTGTTCGCCCAAGAGTAAATCCATTTAGAAAACCGGTTTCATCCGCATAGCCATCAAATTCGCCCAGGGGAGTAATGTTTAAGGGGGATTTGGTTTTAAAAAACATTTCTCCTTGAATTGTTAGCTTTGCTCTTAATGGTTTTTTTTCAGTGTTTTCTCCTGGGCCTCCTTGTGCAACAAAGTTATCAACGACTCGGTAGAAGTTTGTGTTATCAAAAAAATGTTCTTTAATCAGGGTTTTAATATTAGACACATGAGCAGGAGCAAATTGGGGAGCAAGTTCTACAACGACAGTGCCAGATGCTAGTTGAATGTATAGTGTGTTTTTTAAATCAAGTGGTCGCCAATCAGATGAGGGCGATTCATCAATAATTTGGTAAGGTGAGCGATATGATGATTTTTCATTGTGCTTTGTTTGGCCATAAGTTGTTTGGGTGAA
>CAYPMT010000083.1:2808-11194 GCA_964411875.1 uncultured Kangiellaceae bacterium | reverse complement strand
CCCTCAACCGGTTTTGTGTCACGTTTAATTGCTGTAAACATTCGATTACTAACTTGTTGGCTACTTTTATTTGTCACTAAAAACTCAACATTCACTAAATACTTGCCACGATAAAAAGTATAACGTTTCGTATATTCAACACCTTGGTTATTAGTCCAAACCAAGTCAACTTGCATACTGTCTTGACCGTCTTCCAGTTGGTACTCAGTTTGGGAAGATAGGTAGTTAGGAATATTACCTTTAAAGTTTGGTGAATCTTTACCGTAAAGACCCGAAAGAAGTAAGTAAACTCGACCTTTACGGTTTTCAAGCAGATTGATTGGTAATGAGTCTTTTTCCAGTGATTGTCTGTGATTAAGTAATTCAGCAGAAATAAAATCACCTCCGGCTGGAGAAATTAATAATCTCAAGGTATCAGTAACCACTTTTATCGGCTGCTGATTAACTGAAGCTTGCTTGTCAGTTGGTGGTAGAGCTGTCGATTGCGATTGCGCAACTTCTGCAGATAAGTCATCAACTTGCTCAAGATCATTTGTCAGTGGAGTCGCCGCATAGTCTGCTATTGATGATTCAATAGGCGCAACAACTTGAGGCTCAGGCTGATTCGATTCTTGAAATTGCTGATAAATAAGAAAACTTAAGAATACGAATAATATAAACAAAAAAGTACGAGCTGATTCCATAACGAGTTAATTCTCTTTAATAATTTAGGATTTTTTGTGACAAGTACAATCAGGTTGAGGAACTTCATCAATTCCACCTGGATTTAAAGGATGACATCGACTAATTCTTTTAATTCCCATCCAAAAACCTTTTAAACTGCCATGCTGCTGGATTGCTTGAATAGCGTAACTTGAACAAGTCGGATAAAAACGACACTCACCACCAATAAAAAGACTCAAGGTCTTTTGATAAAACTTAATGATGCTAATTAAAATTGTTTGCATTTTCGGTGGAAGCGGTCGAACAAATCATCACGAAAGTGGATTATATCGGTTTTCGACAATACAGCAATATCTCGTCGAGTTAGTATGACAATATCGTAACTTTTAAAGTCAGATTGCCCTAACCTAAAACCTTCTCTTAATTGTCGCTTTAACCAATTTCTTTGAACAGCTAGTTTAAGGTTTTTCTTAGCAACAACTAAACCTAACCTTGGGTGTAATAAATTATTGGTGCAAGCTAGCAGTGTGAAGGACTTATTGTAAACCTTAACAGGGTTATCAAAAACACGGCTGTAGTCTTTTGCCGTTAAAAGGCGTAACTCTCGAGTGAACTGATAGGAAGAAGAAACCATCCGCAGTCATCAAGAGCAATTCAACTAGCTTCAGACTTAAGCAGTGAGACGCTTGCGACCTTTAGCTCGACGTCGATTTATAATCGCTCTACCACTTTTGGTCGCCATTCGAGATCTAAAGCCATGACGGCGTTTACGTTTCAGGTTACTTGGCTGAAATGTACGTTTCATTGATTTTACCCATCAAAATTAATTTAATTACCAGAACTAAGGAGTTGGCCCAGTCCAAGGGGCGCAAATTCTAGTTTATTCAAATTTTACTGTCAATGAGTTTTCAACGCTTCTTACCGCATAGAAAAAACAGAATTACCTCACCAAACACTAAATATAGGTATTTATTATCCCCTAAACAACTAAATAGACGAAAATAATCACATTATGTAATTATTTTGTGGATATTTAATTTTATAAAAAAAACCAAAAAAAGACTGTTTTTTTCAAAAAATAACAATTTTTAATCAAAAATGACTAAAATTTATAGAAAAACCCAGAAAAAATGTTTTTTAGATATCAACAAGCTAATAATTATAATAAATATATATAATACTTATTATTGTTATTATTAGTAATGAATTTATCTGTTGAAAACCTATTTTTTTTATTTAAAATCAAAAGATTAAACTGTTTATAATCTTGTAAAAAAACACCTAATAAAATGTTACCTTTCAGTTGTTAAATAAGTATAAATTGAGTGATTTTATAGTTTTCAAAAAATAAACAAGTATTTTCCACTATTAATCCACAGAAAAAAGACTAAATACAGCTAGTTAAGATAACTTTAAATATATCGTTTTATTTGAAAGGGATCGCTCTTTAAAATACTTTTTTATAAAAAACTGTGGATCGTTAATATAATTCGATCTAAACTGTCCGACCCTTCACATTAGGCAATCAAGTTCAAATTAAAATAGTGAATGATAGTAATTTTTATAATCATTCGTACTTAAAAAATTATATAAAACAAACAGTTAAAATATTATATGTGGAATAAGTGCCAAAAATATTTGCAAGATGAGTTACCACCAACAGAGTTTAGTACCTGGATACGTCCATTAAAAGCCAATGTGGAAGATACAAAACTTTCTTTGACTGCGCCTAATCGTTTTGTTTTAGATTGGGTAAGAGAAAAATATTTGCCTCGTATCCAAGAAATTTTATCTAAAGAGGAAAATCAGAAAATTGAAGTTTCGTTAGATATAACTTCTGTTAAACCTGTTTTTGAACAAAAAATTACTTCTGAAACTAATAAAGAAATAACTCAAGAAACTTCAAATAAACTCATCAAAAAAAATAACACTGGTCATAAACCTGGCAATCTTAATCACTCTTTTACTTTTGACAATTTTGTTCAAGGAAAAAGTAATCAGTTAGCAATGGCTGCAGCTAAACAAGTTTCAGAAAATCCAGGAACTGCTTATAATCCCTTGTTTATTTATGGTGGTGTTGGCCTAGGTAAAACTCATTTAATGCAATCAGTCGGTAATCAAATTTTAAAAAATAAACCCAATGGTAAAGTTGTTTATTTACATTCAGAGCGCTTTGTTGCTGATATGGTTAAAGCTTTGCAAACTAACTCAATTGAAAAATTTAAACGCTTTTATCGTTCTGTAGATGCTTTATTTATCGATGATATACAATTTTTTGCCAATAAAGAACGTTCACAAGAAGAGTTTTTTCACACCTTTAATGCCTTGTTAGAAGGTAATCAACAGGTCATAATGACTTGTGATCGTTACCCAAGAGAAATTGATGGTGTTGAAGAGCGATTAAAATCTCGATTTGGTTGGGGGTTAACTGTATCAATTGATCCACCTGAGCTTGAAACCCGTGTCGCTATTTTGGTTTCAAAAGCAGAAGAATCGAAAATTAATCTGCCTAATGAAGTGGCTTTTTTTATTGCAAAGCGAATTCGTTCGAATGTTCGAGAGCTTGAAGGAGCGCTTAAGCGGGTGATTGCTAATGCTCAATTTACTGGCAAAGAAATTACTATTGATTTTGTAAAAGATGCTTTAAGAGACTTAATTGCTGCCCAGAATAAGCAGGTGAGTATTGAAAATATACAAAAAACAGTGGCAGAATACTATAAAATAAAAGTTTCTGATTTGCTGTCTAAAAGAAGAAACCGTTCAATCAGTCGACCAAGGCAATTAGCCATGAGCTTAGCAAAAGAACTAACCAATCATAGTTTGCCAGAAATAGGCGAGCTTTTTGGCGGCAAAGATCATACAACTGTGTTGCATGCATGCAGAAAAATTAAATCATTAAAAGATGAGTCTCAGGATATTAATGAAGACTACACCAACCTAATGAGAACTCTGTCGAGCTAAACAGAGAAAGAGAGGCTATGATGAAATTTTCAATTAATAAGGATGTCTTTGTAACCCCCCTTCAAATGGTTTCAGGAGCTGTTGAAAAGCGCCAAACCTTACCAGTGTTGGCCAACTTGCTAATGAAAGTTGAGAAGGATAGTTTAGTTGTTACCGCCACAGATCTTGAAATTGAAATATCGGTTAATATTCCTTTAGAAGGTGAATATAGCGAAGGTAGTTTAACCGTTCCAGCTCGCAAGCTAATTGACATTTGTAAAAGTTTTTCAAGTGATAGTCAAATCACTATTGAACAACAAGAAGATAGAATTAAAGTTGCCTGTGGACGAAGCCGGTTTTCACTTTCTACCATTCCAGCGCAAGAGTTTCCTAATATAGATGAAACAATATCAAAAACAAAAATAAATATTAACTCTTTGATTTTAAAAGGTATTTTTGATAAAACGCAATTTGCGATGGCTCAGCAAGATGTTCGTTACTACCTTAACGGAATGCTTTTAGAGCTCAATAAAAACTCTTTATTTTCTGTTGCCACTGATGGGCATCGTTTGGCTTTATCGAAAATTTTATTAGAACAAAACTTTGATGAATTAACCCAAGCAATTATTCCCAGAAAAGGTATTTTAGAAGTTTCTAAAATTCTTTCCTCCCTTGATGATGTTTGCTTGCTAGAGCTGAGTAACAACCATATTAAGATTACATTAGGGCAGTTTACCTTTATTTCTAAGTTGATTGATGGTCGTTTTCCCGACTATGAAAAGGTTTTACCGAAAAATGCTACTCGATCGATGGTTTGTGAAAAAGAAAAGCTTAGAGATGCTTTTAGTCGAGCGTCTATTTTATGTAATGAAAAGTTTAGAGGTGTTCGTTTAACCTTAGAAACAAATAAACTCATTATTCATGCAAATAATCCTGACCAAGAAGAAGCTGAAATCGAGCTTGATGTTGATTACACCGATGAATCGATGGAAATTGGTTTTAATGTGAGTTATTTGTTGGATGCATTAAACACCATTAAATCACAAAGTGTTCGGTTTAATTTTGGTGATACCAGCAGTAGCTTACTAATTGAAAGCACTGAGTCTGATGATAGCGTTTATGTCGTTATGCCAATGAGGTTATAGTAACCTTTTCTTTTTCCATGCATCTTAAACGAATTAGCTATCAAGGTGTTAGAAACCTTGAGCAAGGTGAAATTACTCTTTGTAGGGGACTTAATATTGTTTATGGCGTTAACGGTGCAGGTAAATCAAGTCTCTTAGAAGCGATTAGTTTTTTAACCACGGGACGCTCTTTTCGCACAATAAAACTCAATCTAATGGTTTCTGAACAAGCCGATCAGTTGGTGGTTTTTGGTCAGGATGAGCAAGATAAACCCATTGGTATTAGTTATGATAGTCATAAACGAACTAAAGTTGTTAAAATAAATGGTCAGCAAATAAATGCTTTATCGGAATTAACTGCTCTTTACCCAACTCAAGTTTTAAGTCCAGAGTCTTACCATTTGATTGATTCTGGCCCAACAGAAAGAAGAAAGTACTTGGACTGGTGTTTGTTCCACGTGAAACCAAGCTATCACCAGGCTTGGAAAAAATACAATACTATTTTAAAACAGCGCAATAGTTTGCTTAAGAGTAGTGAGCAAAGCAATTTGGAAGCCCAAATTACCATATGGGATAGACAGCTTTGTGAAATGGCAGAGTTGGTTAATCAAGAACGACGGTCTATTTTGGCCAAACTTCAAGAAATGTTGGAAAAAACTATAAAAGAATTATCGGTTGGTTTTTGCGACTTGCTTGAAATAGCCTATTATGCTGGGTTTACCGGTGATTTGGCGGAAAAGTTAAAATCAAGTTTAAAATCGGATAGAGAATCTGGTTTTACTAAATATGGCCCTCATAAAGCCGACTTAAGAATAAAGGTAAATGGTTATTTAGCAAAAGATTACCTTTCGAGAGGACAAAAGAAAGTCCTAATTAATTCCTTATTTTTAGCACAAACTTTATTGCTAAAATCCTTAACTAACAAAGACAGTCTGTTTGTTATTGATGATTTTACTTCGGAGTTGGATGATGAGAACCAGCAAGCATTATTAGCTCTCTTGTTGGCTCAAGATAATGTGCAAGTAGTTCTATCTTGCCTGCAACAAGATTCACTCAAGTGGCTAAAAAAAGGGTATAATAGTGCCCAATTGTTTCACGTGGAACGAGGGGTTATTACACCACTTGATTCGATGGAAATTGATAAACTTTAATCATAATAAGGTAGAGGAATGTCAGATAATAATACTTTAGATAATAGTAGTGCAGGGAATAGTGATAATAATACTGCTGACGGAAATAATAACGAATATGACTCGTCCAGTATTAAGGTTTTAAAAGGATTAGATGCTGTTAGAAAAAGACCAGGTATGTATATTGGTGATACTGATGATGGCACAGGCCTTCATCATATGGTCTTTGAAGTTGTTGATAACTCAATTGATGAAGCTTTAGCAGGTCATTGCTCAGATATTCATGTCGTTATTCATACAGATAACTCTGTATCTGTTTTTGATGATGGTCGAGGTATTCCAGTTGGTATACACCCTGAAGAGGGTGTTTCTGCTGCCGAAGTTATTATGACTGTGTTGCATGCTGGTGGTAAATTTGATGATAACTCTTATAAAGTCTCTGGCGGATTACATGGTGTTGGTATATCAGTTGTTAATGCTCTATCTGATAAGCTTGCCTTAACGATAAGACGAGAAGGTAAAGTCCATGAGCAGCATTATCATTTGGGTGAACCTGTAGAGCCGCTGGCGGTTGTCGGTGATACTCAAAAAACTGGTACAGAGCTAAGGTTTTATCCTAGTCCAGGTGTGTTTAGTGATATTAACTTTCACTACGATATTCTAGCTAAGCGTTTGAGAGAGCTATCCTTTTTGAACTCTGGTGTCAGTATTCGTATGAAGGATGAGCGTTCAGGTAAAGAAGATCACTTCATGTATGAGGGCGGAATAGAGGCTTTTGTAAGCTATCTTAACCAAGCTAAAACAGCGGTTAACCCTAAAATGTTTCACTTTACTAGTGAAAGAGAAGAAGATGGTATTACTGTTGAAGTGGCTATGCAGTGGAATGATGGCTTCCAAGAAAACATCTTTTGCTTTACTAACAATATTCCTCAAAGAGACGGCGGAACACATTTAGCGGGTTTTCGTTCTGCATTGACACGAACTCTTAATACTTACATAGAAAAAGAAAATGTGGGTGGCAAAAATAAAACGACTATGACTGGCGATGATGCCAGAGAAGGCTTAACAGCAGTTGTTTCGGTTAAAGTGCCTGATCCCAAATTCTCATCACAAACCAAAGATAAGCTGGTTTCTTCAGAAGTTAAAAGCGCTGTAGAGCAAACTATGAATACTAATCTTGCCGAGTACTTACTTGAAAATCCTCAAGAGTCAAAATTAATCATTTCAAAAATGATTGATGCGGCAAGAGCAAGAGAAGCTGCGCGTAAAGCAAGAGAAATGACTCGTCGCAAAGGTGTGTTAGATATTGCTGGCTTGCCTGGCAAATTAGCAGATTGCCAAGAAAAAGACCCAGCATTGTCTGAACTTTATATTGTGGAGGGTGACTCTGCGGGTGGTTCAGCTAAGCAAGGACGTAATCGTAAGAACCAAGCTATCCTGCCTTTAAAAGGTAAAATTCTGAATGTTGAAAAAGCACGTTTTGACAAAATGCTTTCTTCACAAGAAGTTGGCACATTAATTACTGCTTTAGGTTGTGGAATTGGTCGAGATGAGTTTGATGCTGAGAAATCTCGTTATCATAGAATTATTATTATGACGGATGCGGATGTTGATGGTGCACATATCCGGACTTTGCTATTGACCTTTTTCTATCGTCAAATGCTTCCTTTGATTGAAAGAGGCTTTGTCTATATTGCTCAGCCGCCTTTATATAAAGTTAAAAAAGGCAAGCAAGAAACCTATATTAAAGATGATCCTGCTTTAGAAGAATACTTAACCAATATGGCTCTGGAAGAAACGTCTTTACATGTTAACCCTGAAGCACCACCTTTATCTGGTGCTGCTTTAGAAAAGTTAGTCAGTGAATATCGATCGGTTGAGTCGGATCTAAAACGTTTAGAGCAGCTTTATGATTCGAATGTTGTTAGAGAAATGGTTTCTTTACCGAGGCTATTTGTTGATTCTTTGTCTGATAAATCTAAAGTTGAATCTTGGGTTGCTGATTTACAAGAAGCATTAAAAGGTGACGGAAAAACCGGTGCAGTGAGTTACCAATTAAAAGTTACTAAAGATGAAGAAAGGAGTCTTTACTTGCCAGAAGTTAAAGTGGTTCATCATGGTCTTTCCAGTAACTATTTGTTTGATAAGGACTTTTTTGCTTCAGGTGAGTATCAAAAGATAATTGAACTAGGTAATAAGACCAATGATTTAATAGAAGTGGGCGCTTACATACAAAAAGGAGGCAAAAAACAAGATGTTTCTAGTTTTGCCGAAGCATTAGAATGGTTAATGCAACAATCTAAGCGTGGTTTAAGTATTCAACGTTATAAAGGTTTAGGAGAAATGAACCCAAATCAATTATGGGAAACTACAATGGATCCTAATGTACGTCGCATGCTGCAAGTAACGATTGAAGATGCTGTTGCTGCTGATCAACTTTTTACAACCTTAATGGGCGATCAAGTTGAGCCACGAAGAGAGTTTATTGAAAGTAATGCGTTAGCTGTTGCTAATTTGGATGTTTAGAAA
>CAYPMT010000083.1:0-2708 GCA_964411875.1 uncultured Kangiellaceae bacterium | reverse complement strand
ATGCTACTAAATACCCCCAAAGTTGAAATCGGTTGGAAGGCGCAAGATTTTACTTTGGCTGATCCGAAAGGCAAAAGCTACAGCCTTTCTGAACTACAAAATGGCAAACCGTTATTAATTGCCTTTATTTGTAATCATTGCCCTTATGTTAAAGCCATTATTGAACGGCTGGTCTTTGATGTAAAAATATTACAAAGCGAAGGTGTTAGCTTTGTTGCTATCAATTCAAATGATTATCAGCGTTATCCCGAAGATAGTCCTGAAATGATGCAAGCTTTTGCCAAACAACATGACTTTACTTTTCCCTACTTGATTGATGAAGATCAATCTGTCGCTACAAATTATGGGGCAGTCTGTACACCTGATTTTTTCGGTTTTAATATCAATGGAGAATTGCAATATCGTGGTCGCCTAGATGATGCAAAAATGGGTGATGCGACTAATCGAAAAACTGAATTGCTCGATGCCATGAAACAAATTGCTTCTACTCAAACAGGCCCTGATTTACAGCATCCAAGTATGGGCTGCTCAATTAAGTGGAAGTAGTCAAACCTAATTGCTAAGCTCTTTTACTAGAGCCAAAATTTTGGCAGGAGAGCTTTAAACTATCAAGCCTTTGACTCTGCTCAGCATGCTGCATTACTTCAATTATTAAACTTTTATGACCACTTAAAGATAGTGGTTTTTAAATTTGCATTTATGAAATTCTGAACTAAATTTAAACGATAAAATTTTTAATAATCAACAGGGGTATTGAAGATGATAAAGGTTATTTTGTTTTGGTCGTTTAGTTTAGTTTTTTTTGTTTTAGGTGCAATCCGGTTTTTTCAGGGATTATTTCTTTTAGGGACACTCTTGATTCAACCTGAATTTAATTTAGGTGATTTACTTTGGGTTTTTTCGGTTTATATTTTATTTGGACTAGTTGAACTAGCGGTTGCTTATATTTTATATGCTTTTGGTCGAGATGCTTTTTCTTTGGTTAATGAAAATCCATATAATAACTCTGGAATGAGTTATAAAGATATTGTTAATTTTTAGTTGATCGCTTTTAAACGGACTTCAACTGAGCGAGTTGCTTGTAAACTGTTACCGCTATTACATTGGCCCTGGCTAATTACTTGGTAAAAAGTTTCTGTGTTAATTGTAATGGCAGTACAGGTGGTGGTTGCTTGGCAGTTGTTTAAACCATTCACAGAAAAACTGTAGGTTTGATTGGCACAAGTTGAGCCTGCACCACTTACGGGGAAAATAGCCATGGCTTGTCTTTGAGCACCAGACTCAGCGGCAAAGAAGGCACGAGTGGCAACAACTTGTTGAGCATTGGATAAGCTTGATTGTGAATTAAGGCGAGCTAATGCTGTTGCTAACAAAGCAATAATGATAATAACAAAAAGCAGTAGCGCTAAACTTAATCCTTTTTGTTTATTGATAGCACTCACTTTAGAGCGAATTGTAGACTTAGGGTACATTGCGAATATGTACCTCATGAAAAATTTCAAAAGACTCACTGTTACCGGCTAAATTACGACTTCGGTTTTGAGACCTTAAGTTAATTTGTAATAAAGCGGTTCGGCTTAATGTACCGGTTTGATAATTAAACACTGAGCCATTAGCAGAAAAATCTTCCCCAATTAACGAAGCACTACCTCCAGCTGGCGGAAAAGCTTGAGAGCTGGTTATTAAATAACTGCTATAACGAGTCATTTCACCATTATTGTCGTTAAGACAAAAAGAAACCGGTGAGTTGAGTAAGTAAAAGCGACTTTGGGGAGACCGCTGATTAAAGGTGGTTGCAGTGGTTAGCGTGATAGTAGCCTGGCCAGCTGCTTGAGTAATTGATGCAACACTTGCTAAAACTCCCGAAAAACCATAAATACTCGTTGAATCTATTGGCATAATGGCTGCGAGTAGCCCGCTAGAAAAAGCTAGGTCATAACCAACAGCGTTAAAGCTAGCTACAGAACCGCTTTCAGGTAAATCTAAGTAGTAGGAAGCATTAACTACCTGCATAAACTCAACGCAATGAATACTAGCAGCCGATCCAGTTCGAAGGCTCTGAGGTAATGCTTCTCGAACCTCTCGAGAGAGGCGTTCAGTTAACCACTTGGTTGATTGACCAAGTCGATTACGATCTTTACCATCAATATAAGAGCTAATTGACAGCTGACTGACTCGACTAAGTGAAATCCCCAGTATTGCCACCAAAATGATCACAACCACTAGTTCTAATAGGCTAAAGCCATTATGATTTTTTATTTTTGTGATAATCATTTTCATTTGAATCGTTGTTTAACTATTTATCTAAAACATCTGCTTTAAGTTTTTATCAATTAAAAGTTTCCCTTGTATTGGCTAAAAATATATTGGCTATTATCAGGTGCTTGCACGGTGACTTGAACGCGTTTCATAGATTGAAGAGCTAAACCTAAGTCATTGCCTGCATAAGTGACATTGACATTGACAGAAAAACGATTAAAACCACTACGAATATTACCGAGAGCATCTTGAGGCGGTGATTCATTTAAACCATCGTAGTCATCGACATCATCCGAACTTGTGCGAGTCAAAATCAAATCGCCATTTGTATCTGTATATGTTTCTCCAATATCTGGCCCCAAACCTGTACTACAGGTTATTACTGTCGGAGTATTACATCGAAGCGCATTACCGACCGGTGAGTTTTCGTCGTAACGTTTTAACAGGAT
>CAYPMT010000082.1:0-11340 GCA_964411875.1 uncultured Kangiellaceae bacterium | reverse complement strand
GATGTAGGAGTCTCGCACAGTGTATCATCGAACTCACAAGCCGTATCACGCATAATACGCCAGGTTGGGATAATCAGTTTATGTGGTTTTTTTAAAGTAATAAAACTGGGGTTTAACATTTCTTGAATAGGTTTGGTCTTAGGTTTTGCATTGAAATCACCAGAAATTATAACAGGATAAGTTTTAGTCACTTCTTTAAAATGTTTCTGAATTAAATTAATGGAGTTAAGTCGTGCAACTTTTCCCACATGATCTAAATGGGTGTTGTAGTTAAAAAATAGCTGGTTTGACTTTATACCCTTAAGCTTAGCCCCCAACACTCCTCTAGGGTATTTTGCATTCCAGCCTATACTTTCTTCATCAGAGTTTTCTGATAACCAAAAGTGATAACTATCAACTAAATTAAAACGATCCCTTTTATACAAAATAACATTGTGCGACTCTGCATTTTCCCAAGTTCGAAAAATAACTACATTATATTTTTTATCTATAAACTCGTAGATAACCTCAGAGAGTTGACCTGTTGGTCTATCTGCATTGAAGCCGTCAGGACGTTCTGTCATATGAACGAGTCTAGGAGCCCAGAATATCGATTTACCTAAGAAACCAGTAACTTCTTGTAAATTAATAATATCTGGATTTTGCTCGTTAATAAGATTAAATAACAGCTCTTTTCGTTTTGACCAAACTAAAACTCTTTCATTTTCAGAATTTACTTTTTCATCCGAACCAGAATAAAGGATATTATATGACATAACCTTTATATTTGAGGGAGTAATATTACTTTCATTGGCAGAGCTAGTTGTTATTAGCACGAATGAAAAAAGGATTAGAGTGGATAGCATTTTTGCTTTCATGGTAAATTATTCCTTTTAATAGAAGGTTTGAGTTAGCCAGCCGGAACTAGGTCAAGCTAGCCCTGAGAACTATATTGACATTGTCAGTAAGATAAATTGTTAGACAAATCAAGGGCTATAGTTATATAAACCTGACTCCAGTTATTAGGGGAACACCGTCATCACCACAATTGTATTTGAAACTAACCTTTTGGCCTGAGAGCTTTGCTACTATCAATAACGAAAACTTTTCATCGAAGCCTTTTATTGTTGTAAGCATACGGTATCTTTTTGTATCACTATGAGAACATTCATGTTCTACATCTGTTAACCATACACCTATCACTCCATCAGTCCATGAGTTCATTTTCCTAATCTGAGAATAATTAGTATCCAACGCATTAGCTACACTTGATAGACCTAAAACCAAACAAACCATTAATAGCTTTTTCATTTCTTACTCCTTATAAGTCCATAACAATTAAAAGCATAATTATCCTATAATATTTTGAAGAGCTTGTACAGATACAAAAAAGCCACCTTAAAAAGGTGGCTTTTAAAGTTGTTTAAATAATAAAAAATTTAGAAATGATAAAACACGCTGATGTAAGTGCCATCTAGTTCTAAGTCAGCAACAAAGTCATCGTCTTCAACATCGAGGCTAAACTTTCTTATACCTAATTTTGCACCTAAACCAATATCACTTTCATAACCAACACCAAGTACTGTGTCAGAGATTGAGTCGCCGTCATAGCTAATAATATTGAGTTCAGCATCAATAAAAAAGCCAGAGAAAGGTAAATCAAAACGAGCTTTGGCATAAAGTAGTGGGATGGTAAAATCAATTGCTTCAACTTCATCAATGCTTAGCTCAGTTGATGCGATCCTTGCTTCACCGTCATACATTCTTGCCGTTAAACCTAAGTCTAAATTGACCCAGTTATCAAGAATTTCGTAATAGAGAGTAAATTCTGTGTTGCTTAAATCAAAGGTTGATGTTACATCAGCTGAAGCACTAAAAGTTTCTCCATTAAATTCAATTGAACGAGTTAATTCAGCGTTCGCTGAGGCTTCAAGATCCGATGAAACAACTTTAATATTGGGCAAGATAGGAACAGGGTGCTCTAGTGAGAACCATAAGATATTATGTGACTCATCGCTGTAACCTAAATCATTTTCAAGATCGATACGATCGATTGTATCGTTGCCTTCATCAGAAGCAAAAATACCACTATAGTCAGGTTTCCACTGATAAGCGCCAACTTCAAAACCTAGGATATCAGCTTGAGCTGATGATATTGATGCCATAAGACATGCGGTGAATAAGCCAAGTTGTTTTTTCATTTGTTTTCTCTCTCTAATTATTATTAAAAGCCATTTGTTTGCTGACAAGTATAGTCAATTCGCATCAATTATGGAGAAATAATTAAGAAAATGGGAGAAAAAGGTCACATAAATGCTTGAAAATATTAATCATTAGCAATAAATGATAACTAGTACAAATTTTTACACAAGCCTTTTATCTCTTTTTGAGTTTATTAAAGCTCTTGTTTTTGGGAGAGCTCTATTATCCCAGGATCCGTTAAAATATTAGAGAGTTGTTGGCTCAGTAGTTGATTAATAACACCAGTGACTTCATTAGATTTTGCTGGCTTAGTGACTGATTGAGTTAAGCTTGAGCGAAAGATTTTTTCAAAGGGAATACTTTTTCGGTTTGCTTTGAGTCGTAAGTGACTGGTAACAGTAATATCCGATTTAAAGGTATTACTAACAACTTGAGCATCGAGTTTTTCAATATGAAAGTTAAGGGCTAAGTCAGCGAGTAATTTATTACTAATAATTTTAAAACGGTTGGCTTTCAGATTTTCGATAATAGTGGCTTTAATTTGCTGGGCTTCATCTTCAGGTCCAGACGCGATAACAACTGATGGATTTTGAGAGGCACTCTGATTATTTGTACGCTTATCAATGACGGAAACAGCAATTAGATTAGCATGTTCGGCTAATGATTCAACACCAGAAATTTCTGGACCAATTTGATAATTAAGTTGGCCAACTGAGCAGCCATATAAGCCAAATGTTAATAAGCTAGAAAAAATAAAGTATTTAAGTGATTGCTTCATAGTTTTTTAACCAGTTATTTAAGTAATTTGAATTCGGGATAAGCTATTTTAGTGGTGACTTAGCGACTATCTTAATCATCTGAAAATAATCTGCAAGTTAAAAACACATTCATTTTTTTTTATTCCAGTCATCCTCTTCATCATCATAGCCAACTTTAGTTTTATCATAGGTATCGGGGAACTTATATTTATTAGCTGTTTTGTAAAGAGTAACAATTCCGCCAATAATAACACCAAAAATTAAAAGAGTAATAATAATCGCCATCATTATTTAGGTTCCCAAATGTTAAGAAAATAGTTTTGATAATAACTCTCAAACTCTTGTTGAATAAAATCATTAGCCTGGATATTGGTATTCTTTAAATGGTTTTTACAGGCCGCTTTGTTAAAACTTTGCATAATAGGCTGACTAATGGCTTGACAAGAGATATGCCAGGGCTCAGCAGCGACTCCTTGTTGGTAAGTTTTGTAAGGCCTAAAAAAGCCAAACTCTTCTAGGTTTTTGTCTAGCCAGTTATTGAGAGATGCACAAACACCATGATTTGAAAACTCATCAAGGGTTAATTGTGCTGAGTGGCCCGATAAAATTGCAGCGCCGTCAAAAATATCAAAGTCTGTTCCCCAATGATGTCGACTGAGTCCAGGTAGTGCTGACCAATGAGCAATGGCCTTAAATTTATCAAGGTCGGACATTGATGTAGGATCAAGCTTTTCACCATCATTGGATAAAATATCACGGAGGCCTTGCCACTTTTGATTCCAGATAGTTAATTGCCGATCAAAGTTTCGATAACCGCTTAGAATAGCAATTTGAATATTATCTTGTTTCGCTTGTTGTATTAAATGATGAAGAGGTTCTAGAACGAGTGGGTGAACTAAAGTTTGATGAGAAGCAGAAGAGGCATTTGTTGTTTTGTTAAGATTGTTACCTTTAAAACCGTCATTTCTAAAAGCGTCGTCAAATGAAACCAAAAAGGTTTCATCAAGACCAGTCGACTGTTGCCAGGTTAGTTGCATAAACGTCTCTTGTTAGGTGTCACAATAAAAAATTAAACACGTTTTATTCTAAAAGTATTTTCTTTAAGATGGAATAATAAAGTCGGCTGAGTTTATCAAGATCACTCACTTTGACACACTCATTAATTTTATGGATAGTTTTATTAATAGGGCCTAACTCAACAATTTCTGCACCTGTTTTAGCAATAAAACGACCATCTGAGGTTCCTCCGGTTGTTTCTGGTGAGGTTTCGATGCCACATATTTCTTTGATAGATTTAGCGGTGGCATTAATCAGCGTTTTAGATTCTGTTAAAAAAGGTTCGCCATTGAGTTTCCAACTGATGTCATAGTCACTAGCATATTCTTTTACTAAAGCTTCGACTGTTTGTTGTAATTTTTGATGGTTTTGCTCAGTTGAATAACGAAAGTTAAGGTTAACTTTGGCTTCACCAGGAATAACATTACCGGCGTCACCACTTTCTAATTTAGTGACTTGCAGGCTAGTGGCAGGAAAATACTCGTTACCTTGATCCCATTCAAGGCTGACTAGGTGATTAACAAAAGAGCAAGTGCTATGGAGTGCATTATTAGCTAAATGAGGGTAAGCAACGTGACCTTGCGTGCCTTTAAAAATAACTTGAGCACTCAATGAGCCTCGACGACCGATTTTAATAACATCGCCTAGCTGTTCACTTGAAGAGGGTTCACCAACTATGGCGTAATCAATGGCTTGCTGTCTTTTTTGCAGTTCCTTGATAACGCGAACTGTGCCATTAATAAAAGGACCTTCTTCATCACTAGTAATTAAAAAAGCAATTGAACCTTTATGTTCTGGGTAGTCTTTAACAAAATTTCTTGTTGCCGTTAGCATTGCAGCGATAGAACCTTTCATATCGGCTGCGCCACGACCATAGATATAACCATCTTTAATAGTTGGTTGAAAAGGTGGTGTATCCCAGAGTTCTAGATTGCCAGGGGGTACAACATCGGTATGACCAGCAAAAACGAAATAAGGTGATTTATTACCCCTGATAGACCAAATGTTTTCAGTGTCTTCAAAGTCCATATGTTCGGTTTCAAAACCGAGTTGACCTAAATATTCACTAATATAGTTTTGGCAACCCGCATCAATCGGCGTGATTGATTTCCTAGCCATTAGTTCTAGTGCAATTTCGAGTGTTGAGGCATCGAGAGAAGGGTGAGACATAGGATTTATTCGCTATAAAAAACGTTGTTGCCAGTCATTTTCATTGAAGCCAACTGACCAAACTTCTTGATGATGAACAACAGGGCGTTTAACTAAAGTGGGGTGTTCAATAATTAATTGGATAAAGTCTTGAGTTTCTAATAACTTTTTATCAGATTCTTTCAGCTTTCGCCAAGTTGTCCCTCGACGATTAATAACTTCAGATTCTTCAAGCTGTTTAAACCAAGCTAAAATCAAATTTTCAGTGAGCGCTTCTTTTTTTAAATCATGAAACACCACGTCAATATCATGAGCACTTAACCACTTCAATGCTTTTCTAACGGTGTCACAATTTTTTATGCCGTATAAATGGATTCTGTTGTCGATTAAAAAATGATTATCCATTAAAGAGTCCCCATTAAAAAATCTTTTTGATTGGAAGCAGATATTTAGTTCATCCTAAGTAAATCATTAATAGAGGTTTTTGAGCGTGTTTTTTCATCGACTTGTTTAACAATAACAGCGCAAGCTAAACTGTAGTGACCATCTTCTGATGGCAAACTACCAGGAACCACTACTGAGCCAGCAGGCACTCGTCCATAAGAAATCTCACCTGTGAAACGATTAAATATACGCGTGCTTTGACCGATAAAAACACCCATTGAGATCACGCTACCTTTCTCAATAATAACACCCTCAACAATTTCACTTCTTGCACCGATAAAACAGTTATCTTCAATAATAGTGGGGCCAGCCTGCAAAGGTTCGAGAACTCCGCCAATACCGACTCCACCGGATAGGTGAACATTCTTACCGATTTGAGCACATGAACCAACGGTTGCCCAGGTATCGACCATAGTGCCTTCATCAATATAAGCACCAATGTTGGTATAGCTTGGCATAAGAACAACATTAGGTGCGACATAACAACCATTTCTAACAATGGCTTGAGGTACAACTCGAACGCCCATCTGTTGAAAATCTTGTTGTGATAGGTTGTTGTATTTCAGTGGTACTTTATCAAAGAATTGTGTATGGCCAGCATCAATTACTTGATTGTCTTGAGTTCTAAATGAGAGTAAAACAGCTTTTTTTGCCCATTGATTAACTTGCCAGCCATCGCCAGTTGGTTGGGCAACTCTTAATTCACCTTGGTCGAGTAATTTAATGGTTTGTTTGACGGCTTGTGAAATTTCATCTGATACATTATCAGGGGTAATATTGGTTCTATTTTCAAAGGCTTGTTCAATCGTTGCTATTAAGTCGTTCATTTATAGTTCCTAGGATTTGCTGATTTCAATGTTAAACGAATATTAAAACGCTATTGCTCTAGTTGTCGCATAATTTCGCTGCGAATTTGTTCTTGTTTCTCAGGTTGATCTATTGGTTGATCATTATAATCGCTGATAATAAAAGTATCTTCTACTTTTTCACCCAAAGTATTAATACGCGCATCATGTAATTTGGTTTTTGTTAGCTTAAAAGCTTTGCCCACGCAAGCTAATAGACCAGCTTGATCTCGAGTTGTTAGTTCGAGGCGAGTATAGTTGCTGTATTCATCGTTACAAAATTTTATTTCAGTTGGCACTGAGAAATATTTGAACTGTCTGGGTAAACGTCTTTCAACAGAGAGGTCTAACTTGTCAATATTTTCAATATTTTCAATATTATACTCAATTAACTGAGTCGTCTTAGTCATGTTTTGAGAATTTTTTAACGGCTTTCCTTTATCGTCTAATACAAAAAAACTGTCGTAACAATAGTTATTTTTTGTTGTCACAATGTTGGCTGCATGAATGTTAAGCCCTTGTTGATTAATGCTCGCGGTTAGTGCGGCGAATAAGTTAGGGCGATCTTTTGTGTAGACAAAAATTTCACTGACGCTTTCTGCAGAAAAAGGGTTAATGGCAACTAACGTTGAATTTTGTGATTGGTTCTTTAAAATGATCTCAGTTTGCCAAATAATTGATTCGACTGAACGTTTTGAAAAGTAGGCTCTAATCAAGTGCTTCCAAAGGGCTTCAATTTGTTCAACTAAGAAACCTTTTTTAACGAGCGAGTCTTTTGCTTCTTGTTGATTAATTAGCCATATATTATCGATATTATTTTCATCTTCGATTAAATGGTCCAAAGTATTTTTGTAGAGTTTTTGTAGAAGAGTATCCTTCCAAGAGTTCCATAGACTATGGCTTGTAGCTCGAATGTCCGCGACGGTTAAAATATAAAGTAATTCAAGACGTTGTTGATTATTAACAAGCTCGGCAAAGCTTTTCACAACTCGGGGATCTGAAATGTCACGTTTTTGTGCAGTGAGCGACATAAGCAAGTGATTAGCGACAAGCCATTCGATAACTTCGGTGTGTTTTTGAGGAATATCATGCTTGTGACAAAAGTTTTTCACTTCTAGAGCACCCAGCTCACTATGGTCACCACCTCGGCCTTTAGCTATATCATGAAATAAGCCAGCTAGAAAAATAATTTCAGGATAAGCTTGACGCTGCATAATTTCATTACAAAGTGGGAATAAATGATTAAGCTTAGGATTAGCAAACTCAGTTAAGTTTTGTAATAAAAATAAAGTATGCTCGTCAACGGTATAACTGTGAAACATATCAAATTGCATTTGGCCTGTAATTTGACTAAAAGGAATAAGGTAATCCGCTAAAATACCACTTCGCTTCATTAAAAAAAGTGCTCGAGAAGAAGTATGCATGATATGCCAAAAGTTGATAAATAGTTTCTTGTTCTTTTTTTGTTCACGAAACTTTTTCGTGATTTTATATCTTGAAGAGCGGATCGCTCTTAATGTTGATGCGGTAATGCCTTTAAATGAATCATCTTCAGCAATAAGATGAAATATTTCTAACAATAAATGTGGTGACTTTAAAAAGCAATCCGGATTAATGGCATCGATACGGTTATTAATGCGCTGAAAGTTTTCATTGATGGGAGTTATTTTAATACTCGACTCATATTCATTGAGCTGCTGTTCTAATAGTTGTAATAAAATATCGGTAATATTACGAATAACTAATACAGAGCGATAATAGCGTTTCATCATTTTTTCAACACCTAAGCTATTTTCGCAATCGACAAAGCCCATGATATTCGCAGTTTGTTTTTGATAATCAATACGTAATCTATCTTCAGGTTTTTTTGTGACTAAATGCAAAGCAAATCTGACTCGCCATAGAAATAGTTGGGACTTCATTAGCGTATAATATTCTTTCTTAGTAATAAGCCTTTCCAAAATTAAGTCATATAAGTTTTTTGGATAAAAAATTCGTTGGGCAATCCAACCAAGTAATTGAATGTCACGTAATCCACCAGGGCTTGATTTAATATCAGGTTCTAAATCAAAAGAAGAGCTATCAAATTTTTTGTAGCGTTCTTTTTGCTCATAAATTTTGGCGTCAAAAAAATCTTCTGGCGACCACATTTTTGAAGGGGAAATTTCGGTGTGTAATTGTCTAAATAAATCTTGATTGCCGGTTAGTAATCGAGACTCTGTCAAATTAGTTATGACCATAATATTTTGCTCGGCAAGTTCTAAACACTCTGACAAGCTTCTAACAGACTGAGCAACTTTTAGGTGACAATCCCATAAAAGTTGAATGAGCTGTTTAATAATCGACTCTTGTTGTGATGTAAGCTTTTCATCAGAAAGAATCAACAAGTCAAGATCAGAATAGGGATGAAGTTCGCCACGGCCATAACCACCAACGGCAATAAGGGCATAACCATTGAGCTCATTTTTATTTTGTGCAGTATTCCATTGAGCATTGTTTGTAAAATATTGCCACAGAGCGATCAACATGGCATCGATATACTGTGTTCGCTGTTTGACTAGTTGGCGGACATTGACGCCTTCATTAAAAGAGCTTTCTAGGTCTTTATCACAAAGAGTTAAAAAATTTTTAACTTGTTTGAGTAGTTCGGCAGGCTGTTTAATGTGATCAAACTGTAGTTGTTCATTAAAGGTTGAGCTGATGCTTGTTTGATCACTCATGATACTTAGATATTAATGATATTTAGAGATTAATAACTGAGATGTTAAAACTTTTCATCAGGTCGTTGAGTTAAAATGTCAACGCCATCGTGAGTTACTAATAGGGTGTGCTCCCATTGTGCCGATAAACTTTTGTCTTTAGTGACAACAGTCCAATTGTCTTTGAGTAAACGAGAGTGACGTTTACCCGCGTTCAGCATTGGCTCGATAGTAAAGGTCATACCTTCTTGCAAACGAATGCCTGTGCCTGGCTTTCCATAGTGCAATACTTGAGGCTCTTCATGAAAGCCTTCACCAATACCATGACCACAATATTCTTGGACAATAGAAAAACGGTTTTTGTGGGCATGCTTTTCTATAGCATGACCAATATCACCTAATTGCATACCAGGCTTAACCATTTGAATACCTAAATAAAGACATTCTTGCGCAATTTTGCATAATTTTTCAGACAAAATAGAAGGCTTGCCGATAAAAAACATTTTCGATGTATCACCATGAAAACCATCTTTTATAACAGTGATGTCAATGTTGATAATATCACCATCTTTAAGTTTTTTATCCGAAGGAATACCATGGCAGATAACATGATTAACTGAAGTGCAAATTGATTTAGGAAAACCATTGTAATTAAGTGGTGCTGGGATCGCTTGTTGTTGGTTGATAATGTAGTCATGACAAATTTGGTTTAGTTCATCAGTTGTGACGCCTGAGACGACATGAGGCCCAATCATATCCAGCACTTCAGCGGCTAGTTGACCTGCTACACGCATTTTTTCGATTTGTTGAGTATCTTTAATAATAACTGGCATGATATTCCTAACCTAAGTTTTCTGTATGTATTGTACTTTAATTAGGATGAATTGGAATAGTTAAGAATAGGGGAATTAGTCTCCGAGCCACATACCAATGACTTTACCAATTAAAGTAAATTGGCGTTTAATAATCGGATAGTCAGGGTTAAGTGATTTTAGAAACTGATTATGACCATCTTCAACAAAGGTTTTAAATACCGCTTTTTTATGAGAACTGAGTTTGGCGATGACTCTATCACCGGACTGAATATTATTCACCGCATCGGGATCCACAAAGATAACAGCGCCTTCTGGGTAACTTCGTCCTTGTGAAGCTTGCATTGAGTCATTTTCGATACGCAGGGCATAGGTATTAGGGCCATGAACAATTGGGCAAACAAAACTAGCTAATGGTTTTTTTGTTTGATTTTTAGGCCAATCATTGGCTCTTTCCCAACTGATTAGTAAAGTCGGTTTGATTTGAGCAGAGTAGCTGGCTGGCTTTTCGGCAGCATAAAACTGTCGAGAAAAAAGGTTTTCGATTGGTATGTCCAGTGTATCGGCAATAGTTTGTAACATACAAACATCGATATTTCTTCTGCCAGTTAACCAGTGACCAACAGCACCCTGGGTCATACCAAGCTTAGTAGCCAGATCTTCTTGGGTTAGCTTCTTTTCTTTGAGAATGCTTCTTAAGTTATGTTGCCAATCACTCATGGCGAGATCCTAATCAATAAACCAGAGCAGCAACACTAACAAAATGTATTTATTGATTTAATGAAATACTTTGTGTATTATATTTGTGTGAGTTATTCATCATTGAGTTGTTTTATAGTTAAAAATTGGCATAAGCCGTAAATCCAATAAGCTCGTGCAATTTAATATAAAGCAATTAATACAAGGTAAGTGAATTATTAGAACCGAAATCCATGGGAATTTAAGGTAGGGATTAAGTGATGCAAGTTAGTTTTTGGTTAAAATTTTATACTCAAATTATTGAAAATAAGCGTTTAGGGGCATTGGCATTTGAAGATCGTTGGCACTTTTTGGTTTTATACTCCCTACATCAACAAGCTTCTTTAAAGTCAAATGAAAAAAAATGCCCACCACAAGTATTGAAAGAAAAAATAGCAACCCAGCTAGGACTTCAGTTTTGTGAGTTGGATAAAGTTAAATATCGTTTAATGGAAGCAGGGCTAATTGATTCTGAATGGAATCCAGAATGGTGATAGAACCAAAATATTGAGCTTATGAGGAAAGTTTGTTCTAATGGTATGTAGAAGTATCACTTTAATCTGAACACTATAATCTTAAACAAGCATTAGCCAGGTATGAATCAAGCAACTTCGAGTTTTGCTATTTTAAAGCAACTAATTACTTCACCGCAAAAAGC
>CAYPMT010000081.1:0-11417 GCA_964411875.1 uncultured Kangiellaceae bacterium | reverse complement strand
GCGATATCGTTAAACTGAAGCTATCTTCAGGTGAACAATTAACGAGTCGAAGTGTGATTCTCGCTACAGGCGCAAACTGGCGTGAGTTGGGTGTACCCGGTGAAAAAGAAAACATCGGTAATGGTGTGGCGTATTGCCCACATTGCGATGGCCCTTTCTTCAAAGGCAAAGACGTTGCGGTTATTGGTGGTGGTAATTCAGGTATTGAGGCAGCACTAGACTTAGCTGGTATAGTTAAATCAGTAACTGTGTTGGAATTCGCACCTGATTTAAAAGCTGACCAGATTCTTATTGATCAAGCTGAAAAGCGTGACAACATTAGTATCATCAAAAATGCAGCCACTCAGCAGATTCTAGCAACAAATGGCAAAGTGACTGCATTAGAATATCAAGATCGTGAAACACAAGAATTACATATCGTTGAGTTGGCGGGTGTATTCGTTCAGATTGGTCTAGTACCAAACAGTTCTTTTGTGAAAGATGTTGTTGATTTAACTAAATACGGTGAAGTTGAAATTAACGAGCGTTGTGAGACGTCAGAGCCGAATATCTTTGCCTGTGGTGACGTAACCACTGTTCCTTATAAGCAGATAGTTATTGCAATGGGGGAGGGCTCTAAAGCAGCCTTAACGGCGTTTGAGTATCTTTTGAAGAACGAAGTGTAGAGCAAAAAATATCGGTTAAGCAATAATCCGAAAATGTAAAATAGCGTTACATTTTCTTGCCATGTGGATAACTTAATTAGATTGATTTTAACAATTTAGCGTCTATATTTAGCAACTGTATCTAAACGTTAAAATAATAAGAATGAATACTATAATTAAGTGCTCGATAGTCGCGTTGTTTTTGATTTTTTCAAGCGTTGAAGCGTTTGCAAAACCGATTGTTATTAGGTTTTCTCATGTAGTGCCAGAGGATACACCTAAAGGCCAGATGGCTAATTATTTTCGTGACCTGATTAAAGAGCGAATTGGTGACGATAAAGTTATTGTTGAAGTGTATCCAAATAAATCTTTGTATAACGATAACGACTCTATTTATCAGTTATTACAAGGTAATTTGGAGTTAGCTGCTCCAGCGACTTCTAAACTAGAATCTGTGACAAAGCGCTTACAGATTTTAGATATTCCGTTTTTATTTGAGTCACCAAAAGCAGCCGAAAACTTTTTAAAAGGTACATATGGGCAAAGAATTTTGGGGTTGTTTGAACGAAAAGGTTTAAAAGGTCTTGGTTATTTTAATAATGGAATGAAACAGCTTTCTTCAAATAAACCTATGGAAGACCCTAAAGATTTACAGGGACTGAAATTTAGAATAATGAACTCAGAAGTTCTTGAGGATCAATTCGAAGCATTTGGTGCAGTGCCACTGAAATTACCGTTTAGTCAAATTAACGATTTATTCGAATCAAAGGAAATAGATGGTCAGGAAAATACATGGTCGAATATTTATACTCAGAAATTTTATGAAAGACAAAAATATATTGTCGAGTCTAATCATGCATATTTAGGTTATGCGGTTATTAGCAGTACAAAATTTTGGAATGCTCTACCAGATGATTTGCGCGGCAAAGTTGAAGAAGCATTAGCTGATGCTATTGTCTATGGCAATTCTGTTGCCGAAACTAAAGCAAAAGAGGATAAAGCTAGCATCGTGAAATCAGGTGAATCTAATGTGCTTGAAATGTCCTTAGAGCAACGAGAGAAATGGAAGAGAGCTGTCAAACCACTATGGAAAGAGTATGAAGATAAGATTGGCTCAGAGCTAATTAATGCAGCAAAGTCTAGTAGCTAAAAACACATATTATTAGATATTTATAAAAGCTCGCATTAGCGAGCTTTTTTGCTTTTTTCGCCAATTTAATTTGTTATTTTTTTACGATGTCTATAAGATTTCAACCCGCTTAAAAAACGTAAAATTATCTGTATGGAAACGCCTAAGATTATTCAAGTATTAGAAGACGCGCAATTAGCCCATAAAGCGGGTGATTTTGTAAATGCATTAAAGTTTTATGAGCAGTTTTTTGACCAAGCGCCCGAAGAGGATCCGCGCTCACTCTATGGAGTGCGTTTGAGTTATTGTTTGTCTGGATGGAGCCGATTAGCAGATCAATTCGTTGGTGCTAAGAACCGTCTTATTGAGAAACAGCAAGAGGTTTTGACTGAATATAAGGCAAGAAAAGTGCCTGAGAAATATCATGATTATTATGCGATCAGCCGATGCCTAGATAAAACCGATGATGCCATTAGTGAGTTTCTTCTTGTTAATGAGGCGAACCAAGAGAGCGCAGCACGTATTGTAAAGTTTGTATGGGAAGATCTCATTAAGCGAGAACACTGGCAGGTATGCAACCAATTCTTAGATGAGCCTGTTCAAAAAATGGATGAAAGTTTTGCTATTTTTGATGAGCAACTTCGTCTTCGTACAGTAAACCCTCAGTTTGCTACCGAAAAATTTGAAAATCATATAATAGAAAGTTTAATTGCTTCGGTGAATGAGCTTATCCTAGTGTTGCGTCATAACGAACGAAAAGATGATGTTGCTATCATTGAAAGAAAATTCTTTGAAATTGCGCATCAAAAAAACCACGCTGCTTTTAATAAAATGATTCAAGCAAAAGGCGCTTTCTTATTTGGTGGCCATTAAAAAAACGATGGAAGAAAGTTTGTATTAGAAAGTGTAGCCTTAAACGAGTGATAGAACCTTCTAAATTTAGCAAGCCGGATTGCTAGCCTCTATTCCTCTATTCCTGCATCTAGTAGCTCTTAAAACGCCTATTTTTCTTACCCAAATGTCTTTACCAAAAGGGATTTTGGCTTGTACTTGACGTGCTTCATTAAGCGTTTTATAGCTTCCATATAAAACATAATATAAGCCATTAATACTTTTGAAGAGTTTAGGGCTCTTATCACTTAGAAAGTCTAATTTTTCTATATATGCATGTATATCAGCTTTTCTTGAGAAGCTGGCTAGCTGTAAAGAATAATTTTCTTTAGGTTGCGATATAAGCCACTTATCTCCAAAAATAGTGGAATTGGTATTTGATATTTGAGGCTCTATAGCCTTAAGCGCACTTTTAGGTGCTATAAGGTTTTTGCTTGAGGGTTGAAGCGCAGCGGAAGTTTTATTTTCGTATTGCTTGTTTTCTAGAGAAGCCTCAATTGAAAGAGCGGAAGACTGTTTTTTAATCGCAGGAACTTCGGTTGTACTCTCAATAGAGTTTAAATATTTTGTTGTCTCTTTGAGGGTGATTTTATTTGGTAAAACGTACTCTGTTTTCTCTTTGGGAATAATTTTACTTATTTTCGGCTTAGTCGAATTAGTCGGCTTGGAGTTACTTTCCGAGCTTAAAAGGTTTGCAATATCAGTGCCTAACATCAAAATTATGCAAAGTAGTAGTACCCCAAAAAGCGAGTTAATGATCCAAAAAGGAAAGCTGGTTCTATATTGGTTCACTTAATACACCTAGTAGAAAATACTTGTTTAGGCTGATTGCTTAATTAATTTTTGAGGCAAACAGAATTAGATAAAATAAAGATATAGTCTAACTCTAAACCCAATAAATATAAAGTCAGTTTACTTTATTTTACTTTTAGGTTAGTAAAAGTAACGAGGCGTATAAGTGTTTGTATTTTTTGTATAAAGAATGTGGATAAAATTATAGAATTGCTCAATCGAACACATCGGTTTCCTAATGTCAGTTTGGCCTAAAATATCTTCTACAAAAATCACTAAGACAATTGTCATTCGTGACTTGAATTATCATGTGCAAGAATGGGGGAACCTAAACGCCCCCAAATTATTCGCCTTACACGGTTGGATGGATTGTGGTGCTTCATTTGAGTTTGTAGCCTCAAAATTGCAAGATGACTTTCATATTATTGCGCCCGATTTTCGTGGTCACGGAAAGACGCAGCATGTATCAACAGGTTACTGGCTTGCGGACTATATAGCGGATATCGATGCCTTACTGGATCACTATCAGTTGGATAACTCTGTGAACTTATTAGGCCACAGTAAAGGCGGCATTTTATCTTTGATGTATGCTGGAATAGCCACTGAGAGGGTTGCTAAAGTAATGAGCTTAGATGGCTTGTTCTTTGTGCCTAAGCCAGTAGATCAAACGGCGAAGAGTTATCGACAATGGCTGCATCAAACGAAGCATGGTACGCCACCTAAAGTTTATGACAATTTAGCGCATTTAGAATTGTCAGTTCGTAGGAATAATCCAAGGATGAGTGATGCGATGGTGAGTTATTTGGCGAAAATTTGGAGCAAACCTTTTATCGATAGTACTGATTTAAAAGGTGTTGAGAAAGTTGAAATTATTCATGATCGTAAACATTTAGATACGATCACCATGCGTCATCAAGTCGAAGAATTTGAAGCAATTTGGCAAGAAATTCAAGCCACAGTTGGGATTGTTATGGCTAAGGAGTCACCGTTATTTAAGTTGTATCAAAAGAAAGGTGCTATTTCTAAAGCAGAAAAATTGTTAAAACTAAAAGACGAAAATTATTTCGTAGTTGAAGACGCAGGCCATATGCTTCATGTTGAACAGCCTGAAGAAACTGCGCGTTGTATCCGCGATTTTTTCATAAAGTAATACAAAACTTAATTTAAAAAACCACCTGTTGCTTGTATTGGAATTAGACTGTCTTGGGTGTCGACCCATGCTGCTATCGCCAGTTGCTTATTTTTATACTTATCTAAAGGTAAAGCACCAATAAACTTTAGATTAGCTTCTTTTAGTTCTTTAAATTCCAGCACCACAAAATCATGATTTAGTGTTCGCCCATGATTTTCCCCACGACTCACTTCTGTACTTAGGTTCATCCCTAATAGCGCCACATTAAAGCGAATCTCTTTACGTGCTATTTGATTCACCTTGCTGTCAAAGCTAGCATTAATATTGCCTGAATCATCAATAGTTAAGTTTATCTTACCGACTTTATCACCGTGCTTTAAGAGATTTAAGTCTGATTTATTCCATCCTTTAAGTGGTGAACCGCCCACTCTAATGCCTGGCGTATAAACCGTTCTTTCGCCAGCTTGAGCTGCATAAAGACGCTGTCGATGGCTGAATTTTTTATTTGCGAATTTATCGCGCCAGCCAAGGTAGTCCCAGTAATCAACATGAAATGCTACTGGTACGAAGGTGTTCCATAGTTTATTTGAGTCGCTCAATTGGTTTAACCAGTGTTCAGCCGGAGGACAACTGCTACAACCTTCTGAAGTATAAAGTTCTACCAAAGCTGTTCGGTTTTCACTGCTCTCAAGTGTTTTACCATGCAGGTTAAACGAAGCTAATAACAGTAATAAAAATAATGGTTTCATAGTCATAAAAGATGAATGTTTAATTAATAGACCTTTGTTGCCGTATTTTTATTGCCAATCATTACTCTACTAAAATAATTTTAATTATGAATCTGTGAAAGATGGATCTTAGTGATGACTCAATAAAGGCGAGTGTTATAATTATTTAGCAATTAATAGTTAATAAAATGAGTAAGCAGTCTAATATGCAAATCACGCAGATCCCCGTACGTAATTCATATAGTAATTATATGTACTTATTAGCCTGTGAAAATACGCGAGAAGCTATTGCTATTGACCCACTTGATCATGAAAAATGTTTGGCTCATGCAAATAGCATGGGACTAAATATTAAATATGTAGTGAACACACATCATCACCATGATCATATCGGTGGCAATGAACCAGTGTTGGTAGCTACAGGTGCAAAACTCGCTGCGCATGAACAGGCGAAGTCATTGATACCTAATGTGGAAATTGGATTGTCCGGAGGGGAGGTTCTCACTTTTGGTGAAATCTCACTCAAGGTTATGGATACACCTGGGCATACCATGAGTCATATCTGTCTTTATTTTGAGGGAGTAAGCCAGCCTGTTGCTGAAGAACAGCAGCCAGCTATATTCTGTGGAGATACTTTATTTAATGCAGGTGTTGGTCACTGCAATTTAGGCGGTGAGGTGAATTTACTGTACGGCACGGTTAAAGAACAGTTATCTCAGTTAGAGGACAATGTGCGCGTCTATCCTGGGCATGATTATATCGAGAATAATCTTAAATTTACTCTGGCATATGAGCCTAGTAATAGTGCAGCAAAGGAATTATTGACGCTTTTCGAAGAAGGCTTGGATGCCGAAAGTTACGTAACAACCATTGGCTTAGAACGAGAAATAAATACTTTTTTCCGTTTAGATAACGAAGTGTTACGTAAACGTTTGAATACTGATGACGATAAGTCGACCTTTATCGCCTTACGTGCTGAAAGGGATAAGTGGTAAGTTAGCCAAGTATATTTTTGATTTTCGAATAGCCTTTATTCGACAGCTTAACTACATCCGATACTAGGTCGCGAACAAATAAAGCCAGCATTTTAGTTCTTCTGCGAGAAAAAATGAGTACTGACAAGTACCCAACAATAATGCCTCGAACAGCTTGAATAGGAAAATGGGCATTAGCGCCGACACGTGAGTAACCCGTTAAAGCAGTGATATAATGTAAAACGCCATTCCATTTTGATTGATGGCATTTATTTAGCGTTAAATACATAACTGAGGTGGCTGTAAATTGTGAGTGTCCGGATACGTAGCCTCTATGGTGTCCATTTGGGCGTCTATTAATTTCTTCCTTGCCATAAGCAGATTTTCCGATCTTTACCGTACCCATAGCGGCAGCTTGCATAACAACGTATCTCGGTAGATCGGCTTTTTTATAGGCGCATACACCAGCCATTAAAGGAAAAACTAAATTGCTAACATTGCCCGTATGTTTCCATACTTTTTGTGAGTGAGGTAATGGCAAAATTGAGACAGCTAAAGTAAATACTGTTAATAATAGTGCGCAGATTTTAGGACTTACTTTTGACATCGTAATTTAAATGAATGTTATGAATTAATTATACATTGCGAAGCAGTTCGTTAAGGATTAATACTGCAAATAAAATTATATGCTTAATCATAAGAACTGCCTTTAGGTTTGTATTAACTTTCTTAAATATAACCAATAATCAGTAGCTTAACCTCGGTGTAAATTGATTGCTAGTGAGACTCTATAGATATTGGTCTAGTAGCATTTGATTCTCAGTGCTGTGAGGCTTTACTAGAAAGGTATATTGATCTTTATACCAATTGCTATTAATAAAATAAGTGGTGAATAAAGTTTAAAACAATATTTTTTAATAAGTGAGTAAATGGTAATTGATAGATTTACTCGCTTGGTTAATAAAATTTTTATGTAACTATTTGTTTTGAAAGTTATTTTTTCTTGCTTGTCAGCGTGGCGATGGCTATGATTGCTCCGGTAAATTAATTATCTAAAATATCTGGTGTTGTATATTTTTCGCAACGTAGCGTTAAGTGAATATCCCAGCTAAAATATTTACACGACTAGAGTAATATCCAATTTTTTAGTGTATGCGTAAAACAGTTAGTCATTGGTTGAATAAAGTTCGCGATAGATATTCTGAGCTTGATTTTTACGCAAAATCGACAGCGCAATTTTCATTACTTATTCTTTTCTTTGCCGCTGTTTTTATTCCTATTAGACTGTCTCAAGGAGAGATAAATATAGGCATTATTAATCTTGTTTTAGTGTTATTAATGCTGCTAGTGAACAAGCTTTTTTTGATGAGAAAAGTAAATCTAGCGAAAAATATTTTTGTCGTTAGTTTTTTTATAATGATGTTTGTCACAATGGTTACTAGTGGCGCTAAACAGGTATATTGGCTCTACCCAGGTGCTGCAATGGTATTTTTTACAATGCCGCCTAAATCAGCATTGGCAGCCACTACAGCATTAGTGCTGGTGGTGTCAGCATTAATAGCAAATGAACTTACTAAAGTGGAATGGTTGCAAATTGTTTCCAGCGTTCTAAGTACAGTTTTTGTTGTTTATATATTTTGTTCTCGTGTTGAGCACCATTTTAATAAATTAGATGTGGAAGCTGGTACCGATGTATTAAGTGGCTTGGAGAACAGGCGTTCTTTTAATAAATATTTATCTAAAGTAGTTAACGCAACCACTGAAGGGCAAGAAAATTCGCTTAATGTTTATTTGGCTATCATTGATATTGATAACTTTAAAGATATTAATGATACATACGGGCATACAGTGGGTGACGATGTCATTAAGCACCTTGCGATTATCCTTGAGGCAAATTTGCGACGCTATGACAATGCATATCGTATTGGTGGTGAAGAGTTTGCGCTTATTATTTGCGCCCCTAATAGTGATGCTGTTTTGGTTTCATTGGAGAGATTGCGTCAGACGGTTATTAATAGCCCATATCATGTCCATAAAAGCTCAAAGCAACTCAACTACACCGTTTCAATAGGTGTGGCTGAGTTTAATGGGGATAAAGAAGCTTGGTATACATCAGCTGATGAAGCCATGTATAAAGCTAAACGTAACGGTAGAAATACGATTGTTCAAGCTGTCGGATAGTGTTATGTAGGCGGGTGCTAGAGCACCCTATATGACAACTTAAATGACATAATTAGTGCCTTAAGTTTGGTCTATCAAATTTTAGATGTTTCATAGCGCCGGCCCCAGTCAATTCCTCCAACAAACCGCTTGGTTGATGTATAGGGTCTTGATGCATAGCAATAAATTGGTTTGTATATTCTAGACCACGCTCAGACTGTATATGATAAAAGTGATCGCATTCGTCGAGTTTTACACTTCTAAAAGCACTTAAGTTGCTTTCTAAGTGTTCAATATCAGCAAAGCAAGTAAACCTGTCATGTTCACCGACAATTGCTAAAGTTGGAATATCGACAAAACTTACCGAGAAGTCTTCACCAAGCAAACGTAAGTGATTGTGAGCAAAGCTTTGAACTTCCTGTTCAGATACACCCCTAAGTAATGCTTTAGTTAGAATTCGTGTTTTTTTATACGTTTTCTGAGGTAGATTTTTATTTATAAACGTATCGATAAACTTTGTTTTGAAGCTTGGGTCATTACATAAAGCAATATCGATTAAAGACTCAATCTCACTAGTGACTATTGGGGAAAACCGAGTAGTCACGCCACCCGCAATCAAACATTTAAAATTGTGCTCATTTTCATTGATATACCGATACAAGGGGCCTGAGCCATATGAATAAGAATACCCGATTAATGGCGTGTTATTTAAACCACAAAGCTTGACCACATGATCAATGCAATCGGCGTAGAATTGCATGCCATATTCTTTTGGTAAGTGATCGGATAAACCAAAACCTGGCAACTCAATAATTAGTGAGTTGAGATCGTTTGGCCATAATTGATAGGGTTTATTGACACTTTCCAGGCTCTGGAATGTGCCACCTATATATAGAATAGTGTCTTTGGTGACATCTTTAACATCCAATTTGTAGCGGAAATTAAAGTTCGAAAAGCTAGCGGTATTAATCATTGAACAACATCCCTGAATACCTCTAACTACGTTAGTGATATTCAAAATAGTGAATAAACTATATCCCCATAAGTTATTCTGATACGAGCCTTATCGTATTCACAAAATGTCACGTTGTGTAGCAGTTAGCCATGAACTAAGTTGTTGATAATAAAAAATAAGGAGTTTTATTCTCCATCCATAAGAAATTATTATTAAATGATATTTTAAATAAGGTTTACGTTTTTTGTGGCATCCATTGCTGATTTAAATCTATGTGGTAAATTTCTGCTGATAGCTTATTTAAAATTACCCTTAGAAAACTTGAGCTTCAAGGCCGTTTAAAGATTTGGTGAAAAACCTGTAAATTTAGGGAGGCGAAATAAATAGATTTAACTCTTTCGAGTTGAGGTAAAACTTTTTATAGAGGGGAAATAAAATTCAATAACTCCTGGGTAGCAGCATTGATCAAAAAGACGCTTCCAGCGTCACTTAAATGATTGTCGTCTGAATAAAGTAGGCCTGTTTCAGTTAAAATGTTACAAGCTTTTTTGTCGGCATTACATAAATATTTTGATGGCTGAATAACGTGTAAATGATCGGACTTTTCACCTAATTCGAACAAAAATTTATTGGTGAACTCTAATCGTTCAATAATCTTGTTATATGGAATAGTTGGAGTACAGCGTTCTTTATTTCTCAGCTTGGGAATAAGGTAGTTTGGTGACTTATCACATTCACCAATATTTAAGTTTAATAAGGGATATTGAGAGAAAACTAGTACTTTGGTTTTATGGTCAATAAACTTTTGTAGCGTTTTATCGATTGCTTTTTCCCATACATGCCGGGAAGAGTTGGCAGTGCGTTTTCGATTGTCTTTATCTAATAGAGGAAGTAATGATAGAGGCTTTTGATCGGTATAACCTTTTTCACCATTGTAAATCATCCATCGAGCGGACAAAATAACATGATCGAATGTTTTTGATTCAGCAATTTTTTTGACGTGTTTAGAGAACTTTAAACAACTAGCTTCTGCATCAGCCCCAGAGTGTTTATGCAGCTCTATATCGATTAAAGGAGGGCATCCAATATATGAAATGGATTCAAAATAAATATTGGTGTTACGTCCGAATATATCCAGCCCATAACGTAAATTGATTGAGTGACTGTCACCGAGTAATAAGACCTTTTGCTTTGAATTACGGTCACCAAATACACAAGATTGATGCATTTGATCTGCCGATATTTCACAGCTAACTGTAAGTGACGGTAGTGCTAAATAGGAATTATTTATTCGATTAGGTAAGCCATTATTTTGGCGAATAAACCAAGCAAGCAGTATAAGAGACATTGCTAATAAGCCATGTTTGGCAACAGTTTTTAGGTAAGGATAGCCTTGATGGTTGTTTTGAGTATATCTGAAGCGTTTTTCAACGCAGTAATAAAGTAAAGAACCTGCGGCAAAGGTAAATAACAATATGAGTAATTTGTTGAATAAAGAAAATTCGGCGAAATGCCAGTGAGATACAAACACCCAAATCGGCCAGTGAACCAAATATAAAGAATAAGAAATTGTGCCAATAAATAGCATTGGTTTATTTCCAATTACTTTATGGGCTAACGGAGAATTTTTACTAAAAATCAGTAATAGGGCACCTAAACAGGGTAATAATGCAGTGTATCCAGGGAAAACAGTTGAATGGTCATATAAAGCGACAGTAGAGAGAACTAAGGTCATACCAATACAAAATATAAAATTATCTCTTTGAGAAGAGGGTTTAGTAAGTTTTGGGTAAAACGCTTCAAGCCATACTAAAAGTGCACCTAAAATAAATTCGTAACTTCTAAATTGAATCCAGTAAAAAGCCGTATTAGGCTCTTTACTAACCATCAACTGTGCTGCGATTAAGGATGCGAAAAAGCACAATAAGAGTACAAGCCCAGACCCTTTATTGTTCGCAATGTATTTCAACAATATGACCAAAAATAGTGGCCAGAATAAATAAAACTGTTCT
>CAYPMT010000080.1:0-11530 GCA_964411875.1 uncultured Kangiellaceae bacterium | reverse complement strand
GCTTAATCACTTTAACTTATGTTGTTTATATTTCGTATATTGCTAATGGCAATTGGATATAACTTTAATTGGATATAATCAATGAATAAAGTAAACCATTTTAAAATCAAATTATTTATTTATGTATCACTGTTAGTGTTTTGGGCAATCTATGGTAGTTCGCGTATGGTTGAACCACCTTATGTTGGTTTTTAAAATATAGATTGATTAAGAGTTCTATTTAAAGATTATCAGAAGCATAATCAGCTAAGCGAGAGCGTTCACCGGTTTGTAGTTTGATATGTCCACCATGGCTCCAACGTCTAAAGCGTTCAACCACATAAGTAATCCCAGAACTAGACTCAGTTAAATAGGGAGTATCAATTTGTGCAACATTACCTAAACAAACAACCTTTGTGCCTGGGCCGGCTCGAGTGATTAAGGTTTTCATTTGTTTTGGTGTTAAGTTTTGAGCTTCATCAATAATAACAAACTTGTTAATAAAGGTTCGGCCTCGCATAAAGTTGAGTGAACGAACTTTTAGCCATTTTTGCAAAATATCTTGGGTAGCTTGACGACCCCAGTCGTCATTAGATTGAGCGGGTGATAAGACTTCCAAGTTATCAGTAAAAGCCCCCATCCAAGGATTCATTTTTTCCTCTTCAGTTCCCGGTAAAAAACCGATATCTTCACCAACGGGTATAGTCACTCGAGTAACAATAATTTCATTATAGATTTTTTTCTCAATGGTCTGTTCCAATGCTGCTGCTAATGCCAGCAAGGTTTTTCCTGTACCAGCTGAGCCGAGCAAAGAAACAAAATCAATATTGGGATCCATAAGCAAGTTTAGTGCAAAGCTTTGTTCGATGTTACGTGCTGTGATCCCCCATACGTCATTATTTTGTGATGCATGATCGGTAATTAATTCGATGGTTGCACTTGCAGATTTGTTATCTTTGTCTCTAACAGTGGCAGCAAAGTTAGAGTCATCATTCATATAGATAAATTGGTTGGCTACCCAGTTTTCAACTAAAGGCCCTTTAACTTCATAAAAAGTACGACCTTCTTCTTGCCATGATTTCATTTCTTTATTATGTAAATCCCAAAAGTCATTGGGTAGTAAGCTACAACCAGTAAATAGATCTTCGATATCATGAGTAAGGTGGTCATTAAAATAATCTTCAGCATTAATGCTAAGAATTTTGGCTTTAATTCGTAGGTTAATATCTTTTGAAATTAAAGTAACTTGTTTATCAGGGTTATCTTCTTGTAATGCGAGAGCGATATCAACAATGGTGTTGTCAACTTTGCTGGAGGCTAAATCGAGATTGGGTTGCTCGGAGGTGATTTCAGATGTTTGGAAAAATAATAAACCATTGGTTCTTTCTTCCATAGGTAAATAAGGTGAGTTGCCTAATGGTAAGCCGCTATGAATATCGTCACCATAACAAGAAGCCATAAGTTGATCGAAATAACGACTGACTTGGCGAACATTACGAGCGACTTCAGAAAGCCCTTTTTTGTTATTGTCGAGCTCTTCTAAAACAGCAAGAGGGATATAGACATTATGTTCATCGAAACGAAAGATTGATGTTGGATCATGCATTAATACATTCGTATCCAAAATGAATAGGCGAGAACCCGAGAACTTAGGTTTAGACATCTATTTTTCCTAGCAAATGTGTTTATAGTTTGATGAAGTGAAAAAAATTAGAGTTCCTTAACACTTTCCAAAACCTCATCGACATGCCCTTTAACTTTTACTTTACGCCACTCTTTTTCGAGTTTGCCTTCCTCATTAAATAAGAAGGTGCTTCTTTCTATACCGAGATGTTCTTTGCCATAAAGGTTTTTGAGTTTGATAACATCAAACTTTTTACAGAGTTTTTCTTCTGTGTCAGAGAGTAACTCAAAAGGAAAGGACTGTTTAGCTTTAAAGTTTTCATGAGATTTAATTGAGTCACGTGAGACACCAAATATTTCACAATTAAGTTTTTGGAATTTTTTATATTGGTCTCTAAAGTCTTGCCCTTCAGTGGTACAGCCTGGTGTACTATCTTTAGGATAAAAATAAACAACAACTTTTTTTTCACCTTTAAAATCAGATAAATTAATCATTTGGTTAGATGTTGCAGCAATTTTCATTCGAGGGAGTTGATTACCAATTTTCATTATTGTTTAAGCTCCAGATTTTATTATTCGTTAAAAGTATCGTTTTTGATGGGTTTCTTTTAGCGTAGATTTACTCAATCATTTAAGTTTGATAATTAAACGACTTCGCCAACTTTAAGTATTTTTAAAGCATTAGTTCCACCTAGTTTACCTACATGGTCGCCTTTTGATAAAACAATCAAGTCACCTTTTTCAGCGAAGCCTTTTTCAACTAATACTTCAGTGACTAATCGATTGACATCTTGGCGTGGGTGTATAGTTGGGTCGAAACTCATTGCGGTGACACCACGATAAAGTGCCATTTTACGTTTTGTTGATTCTAGGCGAGTGAGTGCACAAATAGGGATGCCACTACGAATTCGAGACATAAGCAAAGGTGTCGAGCCGGACTCAGTCAAACAAGCAATAGCTTTAATGCCTGGTAAATGGTTGGCGACATACATAACAGCCATGGCGATAGATTCATCAACTTTGTTCCATTGTAATTCGGCACGGTGACCTGATATTCGGGTAGATTGTTGTTTTTCTGCGCCAATACAAACGCGAGACATAGCTTCAACTACTTGAATTGGGTATTTCCCCGTAGCTGTTTCGGCGGAAAGCATCACAGCATCGGTTCCATCAAGCACAGCATTAGCAACGTCAAAAACTTCTGCTCGTGTTGGAATAGGGCTGGAAATCATCGATTCCATCATTTGCGTTGCTGTAATAACTGCACGGTCTAATTCTCTTGCTCGTTGAATAATTTTCTTTTGCACGCCAATTAGTTCAGCATCACCAATTTCAACGCCTAAATCACCCCTGGCGACCATAACGGCTGCTGAAGCTTGAATGATTTCATCGAGAATTTCATCCGAAGCGGTAATTTCGGCTCGTTCAATTTTGGCAACAATACCTGCTTGGCAGCCAGCAGCATCGGCCAATTGCTTGGTAAAGCGAATATCTTCAGCATTTCTAGGAAAGGATACGGCTAGATAATCAACCTCTATTTCTGCAGCAACTTTAATGTCTTTCATATCTTTATTGGTTAGTGCTGTTGCTGATAAACCGCCACCTCGTAGATTAATGCCCTTGTTATTCGACAAAGCACCGCCAATAGCTACTTTAGTGATAACTTTGGCTTGTTCGATAGCGGTCACTTCAAGTTCTACCCGACCATCGTCTAGCAGTAGGTGATCGCCAATTTTACAGTCACTTGGCAGCTCTTTGTAATCGATACCAACACTGTTTTCATCACCGGTTTCGATGTCCATATTGGCATCAAGAATGAATTGTTCGCCTTCTTTTAAGTTAATTTTGTCTTGCTTAAACTTAGCGATCCGAATCTTGGGACCCTGTAAATCACCTAAAATGGCAATATTCATATTGAGTTTATCGGCGACTTTACGAACCAGTTTGGCTAGCTTGATATGTTCTTCAGCGCTACCATGTGAAAAATTCATCCTAACAACATTCGCACCAGCTTCAAAAAGTGCGGCTAAAGAGGCTTCATCATTAGTAGCTGGACCGAGAGTAGTAACAATTTTAGTGCGACGCAATGTAATGTCTGACAATGTGGACTCCGAAAAAACCATACTGGTTTTGTATTAGTTAGTTTTACATTCACTGAATAGGCGAGGTTTTCTGTTACAGCTAAGACAAGCCGTATTAAACCCTGTCAGCTTTTTGTGAACTTCTGGCGATTTTACCCTTGAATTTTACTTAATGTAACCCAATTGTGAGTGATTATGTCATTTATCACCAGTTCGTCATTTTAATTATAGATACTTTTGAATTATTTAAATTAGAAACTTCGACTATTTGTATAAGGAATAACCATGTCAGAAACTACAGCTAAAGAAACTCATAGCTTTCAAACAGAAGTTAAGCAACTGCTTAATTTAATGATCCATTCGCTATATAGCAATAAAGAAATTTTCTTGAGAGAGCTTATTTCCAATGCTGCAGACGCAGCGGATAAACTTCGGTTTGAAGCGTTGAATCATGATGATTATTTTGAGAGTGATAGTGAACTAAAAATTCGTGTTACTGCCGATGCAGAAGCGGGCACAGTCACCATCGCTGATAATGGCATTGGTATGAGTCGTGATGATGTTATTGCCAATTTAGGTACTATTGCTCGTTCAGGGACCGCTGAATTTTTAGAGGCTTTATCTAAAGATCAAAAAAATGATAGTAATTTAATTGGTCAGTTTGGTGTTGGCTTTTATTCGTCTTTTATTGTTGCTGATGAGGTTGAGGTAAGAACTCGAAAAGCTGGTTTGAAAGCTGATGAGGGTATTAGTTGGCAATCTAAGGGTGATGGTGAGTTTACTCTTGAGCCGATTAATAAAGAAGGTCGTGGAACCGAAATTATTTTACATCTAAAAGACGATGAAAAAGAGTTTTTAGAGCCATGGCGATTACGTTCAGTGATTGGTAAATATTCAGATCATATTTCACTGCCTGTTGAAATGGAAAAAGTTGATATGGGTGCTGATGATGACAAACAAGAAAAAGAAGAAGATGAAATAGTTGTTCCTGAGTTTGAAGTTGTCAATAAAGCAACAGCCTTATGGACTCGTGCTAAATCCGATATTAAAGAAGACGAATATCAGGAGTTTTACAAGCATATTTCTCATGATTTTAATGAGCCTTTAACTTGGAGTCACAACAAAGTTGAGGGTAAGCAAGAGTATACTAGCTTGCTTTATATTCCTAAAAAAGCACCGTTTGATTTATGGAATCGAGAAAAACCAAGAGGCGTTAAGCTCTATGTACAACGAGTTTTTATTATGGATGATGCGGAGCAATTCCTACCAATTTATTTGCGTATGGTTCGAGGTGTGCTTGATTCTAATGATTTGCCACTCAATGTTTCGCGTGAAATCTTACAAGATAGTGCGACTACACAAAGCTTAAAAAATGCTTGTGTTAAAAGAATTTTAAGCATGTTAGAAAGCATGGCGAAGAAGAAAAAGGAAGATTACCAAGGTTTTTGGGATGAGTTTGGTAGCGTGCTAAAAGAAGGTTTAGCCGAAGAGCATACTAATCGAGAAAAAATTGCTGGTTTGATTCGTTTTGCATCAACTCAAGAAGATAGTGAAAAGCAAGTGATTGCACTTGATGATTACATTGAAAGAATGAAACCAGAACAAGATAAGATTTATTATTTAGTTGCGGATAATTTTGCCACAGCAAAAAATAGCCCTCACCTTGAAATTTATCGTAAAAAAGGCATTGAAGTTTTATTGCTTTCTGATCGCATTGATGAGTGGGCAATGGGTTATTTAACTGAGTACAAAGATAAAAAGCTTCAAGCGATTACTCAAGGTGATTTAGATCTCGGTGCTTTAGAAACTGAGGAAGATAAAAAAGCCGCTGAAAAAGCAACAAAAGATAACACTGATTTAATTGAGCGGATGAAAAAAGTTTTGTCTGATAAAGTTGAAGACGTTAAAGTTTCATCACGGCTGGATGAATCACCAGTCTGTGTGGTTTCCAGTGATGGTGGGATGAGCTTACAAATGGCGCGTATGATGGCAGCGGCAGGACAACCTGCACCCGAGTCGAAACCTGTATTGGAAATCAATATTGAACATCAGCTTGTCAAACAGCTTGATAAAGAAATGACTGATACCGATTTTGAAGATTGGGTTAGTTTGTTATTTGACCAAGCGGTGCTAGCAGATAGTGGTCATTTAGATGACCCAGCTTCTTTTACCCAGCGACTGAACCGGTTACTGGTTAAATAATCACTCTGCTGTTAAAACTAAAAAAGGCATCCTTGAGATGCCTTTTTTAATACCAGAGCTTTAGTGACTTAACTTTCTAGCCAATTAAACTTTTAACGGTAAGCTACGTAAGCGTTTGCCCGTTGTTGCAAAAATAGCATTGGCGACTGCTGGCGCTATAGGAGGTAAGCCTGGTTCACCGATACCGCCCATGTGAGCACCACTATTAATGATTTCAACGTCAATATCGGGTGATTGGTTCATTCTTACAACAGGGTAATTATGGAAGTTAGACTGTTGTACTTTACCGTCAGAAAAAGTGATTTCACCAAATAGAGCAGCACTTAAACCGTAGATAATCCCGCTTTCCATTTGTGCTTTAACATTCAGTGGGTTAACAGCAAATCCACAATCCACAACACACCAGACTTTTTCTACTGTGATGTTATCCTTCTCAACTTTAACTTGAGCAACTTGGGCAACAATACTGCCAAAGGAGGGATGTATGGCCAATCCAAGCCCAGTATTTGATTGACGTTTTTTAGACCAACTGGACATTTGTTTAATTTTATCAAGTGCCGTGATCATACGAGGTTTATTTTTTAACAGAGTCCGGCGATAATCGAGAGGATCTGCTTTAGCCGCGCTAGCCGCTTCATCAATAGCACTTTCAATAACAAATCCAATATGAGAGTGGCTAACCGAGCGCCAGGCCCCCATGGAAACAGGAGAGTTAGGGTAAGATTCATCGAATTTACTATTTGGAATGTCATAATAAAGGTCGCCGACACTCGAGCTTCCAACAGCCGTATTTTCAAAAACGCTTGGCATGCCTTTTTCATTCAATCCAAGCGTTGTTTTATGGGTCACCATAGGGCGATAAATACCACCAGTAATATCGTCTTCGCGGGTCCAAACAGTTTTGATAGGCCAGGATTCATCCTTAGCGACGTGACAAGCTTCATCAATAAAGTCAGTACTTAAGCGTCGACCAAAGCCACCGCCAATAAAGTGATTATGCAAGGTCACTTTATCTGGTTTATGACCTAAGATTTGAGCACTGTTGCCATGTGCAAAACCTTGCATTTGAGTACCCGTCCATATTTCAGCACTATCACTTTTATCGTGGACAACACAATTTTCTGGTTCCATTGGAGCATGAGCAAGAAAAGGAAGTTCGTAGAACATTTCCAAAACGGTTGCTGCCTTTGACTTAGCTGACTTAGGGTCACCTTGGGTCATTGCATCATTGCCTCCTTTTTTTGTTTGCTCTTTATATTCTTGTTTTAGCTTTTCTGTCGATTGTTTTTTCCAATTGCCAAGATCCCAATCAATACTAATCTGTTCTCGAGCTTTTTTTGCTTGCCAAAAGCTATCGGCAATAATTGCGACGCCGGAAGGTACAACTTTGGCTTTGATAAAGCCTTTTATTTTTTTAGTCTTGCTATCGTCGAATGATTTGAATTTTGCGCCGAATATTGGCGGTCTTGCGACTACCGCATAGCGCATATTAGGCAATTGAGTATCAATACCAAATTGAGCTTTACCGGTTACTTTTTCTGGTGACTCGACACGTTTTATATCTTTGCCTATCAACTTAAAAGATTCAGTTGATTTTAATTTTGGTTGTTTCGGAGCAGGCAGCTTAGCAGCTTTGGCAACCAGATCACCATAAGGTATACGTTTACTATTGCTGGAATTAATCACATGGTTATCTTTAGTCGAGAGTTTTGATATATCTACTTTCCAGTGTTCAGCGGCAGCTTGGAGTAGCATACTTCGAGCACTAGCGCCAGCGACTCTTAAACTATGGTAGCCAGCAATAACACTACTTGACCCGCCTGTACCTATCCACTCAAAATCTGAATTAGGAAGTTTTATGTGTTCAATGTTAATTGTTTGCCAATCAGCATCTAGTTCTTCGGCAAGTATCATTGGCAAAACAGTGAAAACACCTTGTCCCATTTCGGCCTGTGTCACTAATAATGACACTTGGTTATCTTCAGTAATTCGAATATAACTGTTGGGCTGAAAGCCTTTATTATCAGCATTAGGATTTTGAGCGAGGGTTTTATTGGTTAAGCTAAAACCCAAAGTAAGACAGACACCACTTGCAACTGAGCCCTTAAAGAATGCTCTACGAGTTACTGACATGATTAAGCCTCCTTAGCTAATTGATTAGCTTGTATTGATTTAGCGGCTCTTTTTATAGCTTTACGGATTCGTGGATAACTACCGCAACGACAAATATTTCCAGACATTGCTTCATCAATATCACTATCGGATGGGTTATTGTTTTTTTGTAATAGAGCTGTGGCAGACATGATTTGTCCTGACTGACAGTAACCACACTGAGCAACATCTTCTTCTATCCAAGCCTCTTGAACCGGGGTTAATCCATTTTCAGAGACGCCCTCAATAGTTGTAATGGATTGATTATCAACTGACGAGATAGGGGTAACACATGAACGGATAGGGTTGCCATTTAAATGCACAGTACAAGCACCACACTGTGCCATACCGCAGCCAAACTTAGTACCTGTCATGTTAAGGTGATCACGAATAACCCATAGCAGTGGGGTATCGGGTTCAACATCTAAGTTAAATTTTTTCTCATTAATTGATAAATTAATTGCCATAATTGAGTTTGCCTCTAAGAGTGAACCGATGGTGTTATATTAATAGCATAGCTACCCTATAGCTTCAATAATCTTAAATGTAAGTAAATATGAATTTTTTTTAAAGATTTTGTTTATTCTAAAAACCTATTTATTCAGGCAGCTGTTTTAATTGTTCAGGTGTGTCCAGATCAAAAGCAGCATTTTCTAACTCAATGGTTACTATGCTCTCATTATATTTTTTTAGTAAATGGTGAGCGCCAGTTTCTTTTAATTGTGATAATTCAACAAAATGTTTTTTTGGAAAAATACAGGGGGCACCGAGAATTTCTTCTTTTTCATTAAAATAACAACTAGCAATAATTTTGTTGGGACTTTTATTCCAAGCTAAAATAAGTTGAGAAAGGTCTGTATGGTTAATTTTCCATTGGTCACAGAGTAGTATAAGTATGCCATCGACATCATTTGCTAGTTGTTCAACACCATAAGCAATCGATGTCCCCATACCCTCTGGCCAGTTTTTATTAATGGCTATGTCAATATTAAGGTTTTTTATTTCCTCTCGTATATTTTTTGAGTTAAAACCCAAAATACATAATGTTTGTGGAGTTAAATTACAGGCCAGTTTTGAAATTCGTCTTAGTAGCGTTTCCCCATTAACTGTAATTAACTGTTTTTCTTGACCTAGTCGAGAAGAGTTGCCTGCGGCGAGAATAAGGCTGGAAATTTTTTTCATGACTTATTTTATTACAATTTAAAATAGAAGCTTTTTCAAAACTTATGTTATATTATTTTTTGTTACGCATGATTTAAGTCTGCAATTTAATATGGCGTACTTAAAATTGTATTAAATTTAAAATAAAACACAATGCTTTTTATGTCAAATCGTTTGTCACAATTACTTTCATGTTGGTTGCCACAAAAAGATGAGTTTGAGTGGGTTTTAGCGACGGTGATTGAAACTAACGGTTCTGCTTATCGTAAATCAGGTGCGATGATGCTGATTAATAGTTTAGGCCAGTGGTTTGGTTTGCTAAGTGGTGGCTGTCTTGAAAATGATTTAATGCGCAATGCACGAGAAGTTATTCAAAGCAATCAAAGTAAGGTAGTTGTTTATGATGCCACTCAAGAAGATAGTTTAGTATGGCTTGCAGGTATTGGTTGTGGCGGCTTGGTAAAAATCATTTTACAACCGATCAATAAAACTAATCATTATTTATATTTGCCAAGGTTGCTTGAATCTATTAATGAAAGTCGACCTTGTTATTATTTGCAAAGTTTGCGACTGGAGAAAAATCCGACTAATCAATTATATATTGATAAAAAAAGTGTGTTTGGAGATGTTCCAAAAAATCTCATTGAAAAATTGAATCAAAGCGACGAGGCTTTTTTAGAGATAGAGCAAAGCGAAGCTTATTTTATTTCTCGTATTAAACCTGACCCTAGCCTTGTGATTTTTGGTGGAGGTGTTGATGTTAAACCCATGATCAATATTGGTAATGAATTGGGTTGGCGTATCTATGTTGTTGCGCATCAGCCTAAACAAGCACATCTAAAGTTTTTAAATAAGGCTTATGCTTTGTTGAAAATAAAACCTGTTGATTGCAGTCAAGAGAGTTGGTTAAAACAATGTGATGCTGCGATTGTTATGAATCATAATCTTGAGCTAGATGCGGATAGTTTAAAGAGTTTAAAAGAGCAAGAACATTTAAAGTATATTGGCTTACTTGGTCCTAAACATCGTTCCAGCAGGGTTTTATCCATAGCAAAAATCATAGAAGAAAATTTGCCCGCCAAACTATACACACCCATTGGTTTTGATATTGGAGGTGATTTACCTGAATCTATAGCTTTGTCAGCTTTATCTCAAATTCATGCCGTGCTTGAAAATAAAAAAATTAATTAGATAGATTAACAATCTAGTAAGAGTAGCTTTTCCAGTTAGCTTTATAAAGTTGCTTACTTTGATCAAAGGGAGTCGTTTTATCATATTCAATCATTCGGCTAGTTGAGTCAGGTTTGAAAAAAGTAAAAATATCTAAAATTTCTGCACCATCTTTACCTGCAACAACTTCATGCAAATTGTTACGCTGTCTTGACAGTGTTGAGACGTCACCAGCTTTAATAAGGGCTTCTTGATTTTTTTGTATAATGAAATCTTGATCTGACTTAAGATCTTGCTTGCCATAAAAATCAAAATTGGTGGATTTAAGCTCGCCCTTTAAGCCGTATAAAACACCATTATATTCATAGTGGTCATGCAAACTAATTTTAGCGCCTGGCTCGAAGGTGATATACATAATTTCTAAGGGCGAGTAGCTTGCTATAGATCGCATATCAATTTTATCACCCCAACCACTTGGTTTAGGTTTTTCAGGCATAGGAGTAAGACGAGAGAGTAAGTTGATAATGTGTGTTATGTACTGTTCTTCATCTGCTTGGCCATTGGACGCATCAACTAAGCTTTTTGCCATGGGACGTAGTTCGGCGATTAAAGTATCAAAATTGATCGAACCGGTTAAGTTATTCTTAGCTAGAAGTGTATTAAATGGATGGCTGAAAAATGCACCACCTAAACCAAGCAAGCCAAGTTTTAATAGTTGTCGACGATGAATATGTACGCCCGGAGCGACTTCTTCTTTAACAGTTTCACTGAGGCTGTTGTTAACGATAATTTTTGGCGTAGGTCGTTGATCAATAAAATACATAATAGACTAGTCTCAAAATAAGGATATTTTTTCGGTTAAATTTTACCCTGGCTTAAACAAGACTATTTATAAACAAATGACTAAAATAAAACAACATTTCTTTGTTTACATTAACAAATTGTAACTATTTAAAAGAGAGGCATTGCCTAAATGATTAACAGTTAACAAAAACTATCTTTTTAGAAGGCTTGATTTGTAAAATCAGCCTTATTATTATTGTTGTCATTTCTTGATAGCCGATTGCTACAAACTATCAGTTTAAAAGTTGTTGCTTTTACAGGGAACCTCAGAGGAAAATTATCATGTCGGGTATTTTTGTCAGTTATCGCCGCTCAGGTGC
>CAYPMT010000079.1:0-11707 GCA_964411875.1 uncultured Kangiellaceae bacterium | reverse complement strand
CCTTTAGTCTTTAGAACAATATCTAATGCTTGATCCCAAGGAACATTTTGTAGACGTAAACCAATTGAACCAGAAACCGTGTCACTGGTTACAATATTAAGGCCTGTAAATTCTGAAATTATCGATAAAACCGCTCTAACTGGAATATCCTGGAAGGTTAAACTGAGCTTTTTTCCATTATAAGTAGGTTCTTCACGCTTCTTGCGTTCGACTTCCTCTGGAGTAAGTGGTTTTAATTCTATCACATAGGTATTTTCTGCTTGGTAAGCTAAGTATTCAAATTCATCAAGCGTATCAACAGCAATTCTAACATTCTCACCAATACGACTTGTCGAAACTAAACGGGCTGGTGTGGCATAGTCAATAACATCTAATTTACGAATTAAATTATTTGAAATACTCGAGTTAACAAAGTCAGCAATAACAGTGCGGCCTTCCTGACGGATATCAATACCAACATTAGAATTAGTTAACCCAATAACAATACGAGCTTCGCCAGATTCACCGCGACGAAAATCGATATTAGAAATATCCTCTTGACTAGACAGAGAACTGTTTTGACCATTGTCTATTTGACTATTGTTACCTACGCTTGATTGACCTGCAGCCACTGGCGTAGATTGAGCTACAGCATTATCCTTTTGCCCATAGCCAATATCTAAAATTAAATCATTACCTTCAGTTGAAATCGAATAAGGTGCTAGCTCAACAAGGTTAACCACCAACCTTGTTTTACCACCAGCTTCTACCGCACTAATACTACGAGTTACACCAATGCCGATACTTTGAGTTTTTGCTTTTAAAGCGCTAGAAAAACCGTCTAAATCAATCCAAATTCTAGCTGGGTTTTCGGTAGTAATTTCCTGGAATGCTGGTGGCGGAGAATCTAATTTAACTCGAACCTGAACTTTATCACCAGGCAATACACTAAAATCAATATCTTTAACTTCAGCAGCTGAAGTCGATAAACTCACCAGAGCAACTATTATTAAAGAAATTATTTTTATTTGTCTGGCCAACATTGCCCACACTCCTTGAGTTTTTTGTAGTTTATTGCTCTTGCTCAAATTGATCATACTTAACTCTCCAAACTATTCAAAGTTATTGCGCAAGCGCCATATAAATTGTTCTTTTTTCCCAACAACCTTTATTGTCAGGAATTAATGTAGAAATTTCTATTTGCTGTTCACCGATTGAAACAATGCGTCCGTGGTTAAGGCCTAAATAAGTATCTGTTGTTACATAATACACATTACCTTTATCGGGCCCTGCTGTCATTTGGACTAAACCCCACAAGTTTTGCTTATTTTCGATTAAGCCGACCATTTCCATAGAGTCCAGCGAGAAGCGTTCTAAATCTTGTTTACGCCTTGATGCATCCGGCTGGATTGACTCATCACAACCATCATGCAGCGCTTGCAATTGAGCCTCGAGTTCAGGTTCCATTTCTGCAAAGGGACTTCTTAGGTGGCCTGACGAATATTCATGAGGCCGATACTCTTTGATATCAGGCATTGTTTGTATTGGCCCTGGAGGCTTTGCTTTAATTTGCGCAACCCATTCCTTTAAATCGCCTGTATTATCCGAACAAGCCACCAAAAATAACGCAGACGTGAAAATGACTAAATAACGGAAAAGTGAATTTATTGTTTTATTCAACATTTTATTCCTCCTCCGAGTCCGAACGATAGGTTTTAGCGGTAGCTGTCATAGCTAATAAATTTTCGCTAGGATTAGAAGGAACTTTTCCATCCGTTAACTTAATTTCAAAATCATGCAAAGTCACAATACGTGACAGACTTGAAATACGGCTAACAAAGTCTGACAACTGGTGATAACCACCACTCACTTGAAGAGAAATAGGCTTTTCTGCATAGAACTCAAGTGCTTGCTCTTGACCAAACTTTATTGACACATTAGAACAACCAGCCCCCGTCGCCGCATAATAAACTTCATCATTCAATGCAGCTAACTCACTTGATTTAGGTAATTGTTGCAGCAATGCTTTGAAGCTACTTTTAATACTTTGCATTTGACGCTTATAGTCATCTAAATTAGCCGCTTTAGTTTGCTTTTTTTCAAAGTCTTTTTTTAGCTCAACTTCTTTTCGTTCAATGTCTGCCATAATTGTTCGCTGTTCACTAATAAAAAAGTGATAACCAAGAGCAGCAACTAAAGCAAATACAAGCACAGCAGTAACCGCCTTAGCAACAATAGGCCAAGAACCCATGTTATTAAAATCAACATCGTTGATATCAAAATTATTAAGATCTTTCAAATCCATTAGGACTTTACCTCCTCTTCGCTAGGAGAACTCACTTTAGACTCTAAAACGAAAGTCTTTCGATTCGCACCAGAATCTTTATCATCGTTTATTTCTTTTAGGTCGCCTCTTTTAATCCACTTAGATATTTCTATATTACGTAAAAAATTCGATACCCTAGGGCCAGACTCAGCGACACCATCAAATGTTAAAGTATCTTTGGTACGCTTTATTAGTGAGAGGTTGACGCCTTCGGGAACCGAAGTCACCATTTCATCAAACAAATGCACTACCTGGGGACGACTTTTCTGCAGATCTTGAATTAAATTCATTCTATCAACCAGTTCTCTACGTTCTTTCTCAAGTGTTTCTATTTCTTTAATTTTTGAGTCTAATTCTCTAATTTGTTTGGTGAGATAATCATTTCTCTCCCTTTGACCATCTAACTTGTCACTATAAATCTTATAAGCTCCAAGCATGAAGACCACGCCCAAAATAGCGACTAGCCCCAAGACACTCAAGAACTGGCGTTGCTTCTCCTGACGCAGTTCCTCTCGCCAGGGCAATAAATTGATATTAGCCATTAATCAAAACTCCTTAAAGCAAGCCCGCAGCATATTACTAATGAAGGCGCATCAGCGCTCAGTGATTGAGCATTGACCTTTGATGAAAGTGACATATCTGCAAAAGGATTGGCAATAGAAGCAGTTATTCCCAAACGCTCTTCAACCATTTCTTCTAAACCATCAATAATCGAACAGCCACCTGCTAAAACAATGTGGTCAACCTCGCCATATTGACTTGAGCCATAGAAAAACTGCAACGAACGACTCACTTGTTGAATAATTGCTTCTTTAAATGGCTCCAAAACCTCTGGCTCATAATCATCAGGTAAACCGCCTTGCTTCTTAGCCATTCCAGCTTCTTCAAAAGACAGTCCATAACGACGTTGAATTTCTTCAGTCAACTGAGAACCACCAAAGGTTTGTTCTCGAGTATAAATTGTATTGAAATCTTCAAGCACACTCAAACTCGTATTGGTTGCTCCTATATCAGCAACTGCAATAATTTGCCCTTCGCCCATATCAGGCAATTGGTTCGCTAATAGCTTAAACGCTCTTTCTGTCGCGTAAGCTTCAACATCCACCACCTTTGCAGTTAACCCAGCCAACTCTAACGAATCGACTCGGCCATAAACATTCTCAGAACGAGAAGCAGCTAATAAAACATCAACTTTATCAGGTACTTTTTCTGATTCACCTAATATTTGAAAATCTAAAGCAACTTCTTCTAATGGGTAAGGAATATACTGATCGGCTTCAACTTCTATTTGGCTTTCCATTTCATCTTCTGATAGGTCTTTATCCATTTGGATAGTTTTAGTAATAACGGAAGAACCCGCAACAGCAACAGCAGCATGTTTGAGATTAGTCCCTGAACGACTAATCACGCGTTTTAGTGCTTCACCAACCACTTCTGGATCGCGAATATCCCGATCAGACATAGTGTCTTGTGGCAAAGGTTCAACGGCATAACTTTCAACTCTATAGCGGGAACCAACTTTACCTAGTTCAAGCAGCTTACAAGCCGTAGAACTAATGTCTATTCCGACTATCGAGGTCTTTTTGGTGCTGAATAAATTTGCCAACATAGCGCTAGTTTTCCTATCAGTTTTATTCAGTTACATACAACAAGTGTGTAATCACTTTAAATAATAGCGGTAACTATAAGAAATTTCACCCATTTTTTTCTTCTTATGTGCTCAATTTCGCGTTATTTTGCTCTCTTGTCAAGGCTTATTTTAAAATTAGCTGACTGTTAACAACTAATTTAAAAATAACCCAGGCCTTTGATTATGCTCATTTTTAAACTTAAAAGTCGTGAACTACTCACCAAAAACTATCACTCTATAGATATATTTAGGTTAAAAGACCAAAGCTGTGAAGAAATACGTTATAATCCCGCAACGTTTTTCTGGATAGAAAGATATCTCCAATTTGTATTCAAGTATGCCGCTGTTATCTAAAGTCACCCGTCAGTTAGTTTATCTATTAGCTCTACTATCAATAGCTGCAGGCATGGGTACTATTGCCCTTTACCTTGCTGTTGGGCCACAACTGCCCGAAGTCGCTTCTATTCAAAAAATACGCTTACAAACGCCCATGAGAATTTACTCAAGTGATAACCGTCTGATTGCTGAATTTGGCGACAAACGACGCATACCTATTACTTTAGACCAGGTTCCGCAAGATTTCATTAATGCTTTACTATCAACCGAAGATCAACGCTTTTATGAACATTCAGGAGTTGATTTCTGGGGAATAGCTAGAGCAGTTGTCAATTTAATAAAAACCGGCGAAAAGGGTCAAGGTGGTAGCACGATAACCATGCAGGTTGCTCGTAATTATTACTTAACTCGAGAAAAGCGCTTCGCACGAAAGTTTACGGAAATATTTTTAGCCTGGAAAATTGAATCCGAACTCACCAAAGATAAAATCCTGGAGCTTTATGTCAACAAAATACATTTTGGCCACAGAGCCTATGGCTTAGGTGCGGCTTCACAGGTGTATTATGGCAAAAGACTCAAACAATTAAGTTTAGCCCAGCTTGCCACCCTAGCTGGGATCCCAAAAGGTGAATCAAAATATAACCCTATTTCAAACCCTCACCATGCACTTGATAGACGAACACATGTGCTTGGCCGCATGTTGAATGAAAAGCGTATCTCTCAGCAGCAATATACCAATGCAATGAATGAAGCCATAAAAACCACCAAACATGGTGCAAGAACGTTAATTCATGCGCCTTATTTTGCAGAAATGGTGCGTCAAAAAGCCATCAAAGATTATGGTATTGATATCGCCTACAACAATGGCTTAAGAATTTACACCACTTTAAATACAGAGTTACAAAGCTTTGCCCAAGAAGCGGTAATTGATGGCTTAGAACAATATGATCGTCGTCATGGTTATCGAGGTCCTGAACAAAGCTTTTCTAATGCAAATAATGCTAGCCATGAAGAGTTAAACCAATGGTTAAAATCAATTCCAACCATAGGACACTTGCAGCCAGGTATAATTGTTAACATCAATAAAGAGCGGGAAGTCGCTAAAGTTCATCTTAAATCAAATAAAGTCATTGATTTAACTTTAGAAAACATCAAGTGGGCAAGAGAGTATGTTGACGAAAATCATCGAGGAAAGAAAATCGAAACCATCTCTGATGCATTAAGTATTGGTGATCAAGTCCGTATTAAATCAGTAAAAACAATTAATAAAGGTCAACCATCCATTACCTATCATTTAGCTCAAATCCCGGACATTAGCAGCGGTTTTGTTGCATTAAATCCCTCAGATGGCGCCATTAAAGCACTTGTTGGTGGGTATAACTTTTCACTCAATCAGTATAACGGCGCAACTCAGGCTCGCCGTCAATTAGGCAGTAATATTAAACCTTTTATTTATTCTGCCGCCTTTGAAAAACAATTTACACCGGCATCTATCATTAACGATATGCCTATTGTTGAAAGAGACGTTACCGCAGAAAATTTTTGGCGGCCTATCAATGCCTCAGAGAACTACCGAGGCCCAACTCGATTACGGGATGGCCTAAGGCTCTCTAAAAATACCATTTCAATCCGGCTTATTCGTGAAGTTGGTGCTAGATATGCTAAAAAATATTTGCAAAACATTGGTTTCCCCGGAAAACACATGCAACCCTATAACTCACTCGCATTAGGCGCGGCATCTTTTACGCCTTTAGAAGTTGCTACAGCTTACGCTTCTTTTGCCAATGGTGGTTATAAAGTCAACCCTTGGTTTATTCAACGCGTCGAAAATTCGAGCGGACAAATAATAACTGAACATCAGGCGACCCAAGTCTGTCACGCTTGCGAAGAAATAATTTCACAACAACAAAAGATGCAAGATGAAATAACTAACTCAAATCAAATGGTAGGTATCAACAAGCCTGACTCCTCCATCAATAGACTTGCTTTGAATCAAGACAGTAATCAATTTCATAACTTGCCCTTATTACCTGTACCAGCAAATGCTATTGCTCCACGAGTTATTGAAGAACGTAATCACTATTTGATTGATCACATTTTAAAAGATGTCATTTTACGTGGCACGGCAACCTCCACGCTGAGAAAATCAAATAGCTACTTACTCAAACGAAAAGATTTAGCCGGTAAAACAGGTACCACTAATGGTCCTAAAGATGCTTGGTTTAGCGGTTATAATACTCAGCTGGTTGCAACCACTTGGGTTGGCTTTAATGATCATGCAAAAAAAATCGGTAATCGCGAATATGGCGGAACAGCAGCACTACCAATTTGGCAAAAGTTTATGGAAAAAGCCTTGAAAAAAATACCCGAGGCTAACCATCCAGTTCCAGAAGGTATCGTCACAGTTAAAATTGATCCAAAAACGGGACAGCTGGCTAATAGCTTAACCCAAGGAGCAATCTTTGAACAGTTTCGTAGTGAAAATGCACCAACCACTTATTCAGAAAAACCACTGGATGATGTTTTTAATCAGGGTGGCAGTACCGTTACAGAAGACGATAGTTTGTTTTAGTCAAATAGGTTCTGTTGCCCCAAGTTCTTGCAAAACTGAACAAAACATTGAACTTTTATCGTTAAATGAAATCTGTTAAGGGTTAAGTAATAAAACTAAACCTATACAATAAAAACATTCGATTTAAATATGGGGCACCCAATATGAATTATAAAAACACCCTTAAGTTCTTCAATTATTTACTGTTAGCCTGCTTATTAATCAGCTGTTCAGGGGGTGAAACCAATATTGAAAACGGCCTAAAAAACCAGATACTTCACTTTGGTAATGGTACTGAACCTCAAGATCTTGACCCTCATATCATCACAGGCGTACAAGAACACAATATTCTTTCAGCACTATTCGAAGGTCTTACAACAAAGAACACAGAAAGCTTACAACCGCTCCCTGGCATCGCAGAAAGCTGGAAAATTTCTGATGACAAAAAAACATATCTCTTCAAACTTCGCAAAAATGCAAAATGGTCAAATGGTGACCCAGTCACAGCCTATGATTTTATTTATGGCTGGAAACGCATACTATCACCTGCTCTTGCTGCTCAATATTCCTATATGCTTTACTACATAAAAAATGCCGAAGCCTTTAATAACGGTGAAATAAAAGACTTTAATCAAGTGGGCGCTAAAGCATTAGATGACTTTACATTACAAGTAACACTCAATAACCCCACACACTTTTTTTTGGGCTTACTAAGTCATCACAGTACCTTTCCTATACATAAATCAACTATTGAAAAGTTTGGCAAAATGGATCAAGCAGGTACACTTTGGACTCGTCCAAATAATATGGTAAGTAATGGTCCTTTCAAACTAAAAGAATGGCAACTCAATAAAATTATTGTCACTGAAAAAAACCCCTTTTATTGGGATCATAAAAAAGTTAAGCTCAACGCTATTCACTTTCACCCTATAGAAGATATAAACTCTGAAGAGCGCATGTTCCGTTCAAACCAGCTACACATCACAAACAGTATACCTATTGAAAAAATAGCTAAATACAAAAAAGAGAATCCTCAACTCATCCATATATATCCCTACTCAGCGACTTACTTCTATCGTTTTAATGTCACCAAAAAACCTTTTAATGATGAACGTGTCAGACGAGCGCTTGCTATGTCAATTGACCGACGACAAATAACAGAAAAAGTGACTAAAGGTGGACAAATTCCTACTTATTTTCTCACCCCCCCTAATATCAATAATTATACAGCTAAAGCAAAAATACCCTATGATATTGAGGCGGCAAAGCAGTTACTCGCTGAAGCAGGCTATCCGAATGGCGAAGGCTTTCCAACTATTGAGTTACTCTATAACACACTAGACGACCACCGGAAAATTGCAATTGCCGTTCAACAAATGTGGAAAAAGCATTTAAATATTGATGTGCAACTACTTAACCAAGAGTGGAAAGTTTATTTAGATAATCAAAGAAATTTAAATTATGATATCTGTCGAGCATCCTGGATAGCTGATTACCTTGACCCAATTAATTTTTTAGATATGTTTGTTACTAATGGCGGTAACAATAGAACAGGCTGGTCTAGTAAAACCTATGATGAGCTGATCACTCAATCAGTCGAAACTTTAGACAATAATGAACGTTACGATATTTTACAAAAGGCCGAAAAAATTCTTATGCAAGAAGTACCAATCATTCCTATTTATACCTATACAGTCAAACACCTTATTTCAACGGATGTTAAAAACTTTCATAAAAATATTTTGGATAGCCCTTCATTTAAGGATATTTATTTATCTCGAGATGGTGAGTAATTGAGTATTAATAAAATCAACAATAATCCGCTATGATAAAATTTATTTTTATACGTTTATTACAAGCAATACCTGTCTTGCTTATTGTTATTACGGCAACCTTTTTGCTGGTTCGAGAAGCGCCTGGAGGACCATTTTCAACTGAAAAAGCTGTTTCAGCGGAAATTCTCAAAAACTTAAACGAACGTTATAACTTAAATGCTCCTTTACACGAGCAGTATTTTGATTACTTAGGCAATTTGCTTCAAGGCGATTTTGGTCCGTCATTCAAATATCCTAACCGAAGCGTTACAGAAATTATTTCAACCGGCTTTCCAGTAACTTTTGAGCTTGGTATTTATGCTTTATTAATTGCTTTTTTTATTGGTTCATTGGCTGGTGTGATAGCCTCACTAAAAACCAACTCACTGCAAGATTATCTACCTATGTCTACCGCCATGATTGGCATTTGTTTACCCACTTTTGTTCTTGGCCCCTTGTTAATTTTATTTTTTGGTATTTGGCTTGAGCTACTACCTGTCTCGGGCTGGGGACAACAACTCGGCGATAAAATTTTACCTTCAGTTACTTTAGGCTTTGCTTATGCAGCTTATGTTGCACGACTAAGCCGTGGTGGTATGCTAGAAGTGCTTTCTCAAGATTATATTCGTACTGCAAGAGCAAAAGGTTTACCCGAATGGCAAATTGTCTGTCGACATGCCTTACGAGGTGGTTTAATGCCAGTGATTTCTTTTATGGGGCCAGCTATGGCAGGACTACTTGCAGGATCTTTTGTTATTGAAACCATTTTTCAAATTCCAGGGCTTGGTCGATTTTATGTGCAAGCTTCTTTTAATCGTGATTACACCATGATTTTAGGAACAACTATTTTTCTAGCAACACTGATTGTTCTTTTTAATCTTCTTTCAGATATTATCGCTGTTTGGCTAAACCCAAAACTGCGATTTAATACTGCCCATTAACTCGAGGTTACTTTTTAAGCATTATGACAAAAGCGGCCATAAAAAATGCTGAAAGCCTAAACAAACCACTTGCAAAAGCCGAAGCTGGCACATCACTTTGGCAAGATGCTTGGCATCGATTGAAAAAAAATAAACTCGCCATGTTCGGTTTATTTGTTGTTGGCGTAATGACAACGCTAGCACTTTTAGCACCTATTATTACCCCTTATACTTATGAAGCGCAAAACCTTGACTTAGGTACATCGGCACCCTCCATGCAACACTGGTTTGGTACTGACACCTTTGGTCGTGACTTACTCACCCGAGTTTTATATGGTAGCCGTATTTCATTAATGGTTGGTTTCATTGCAACGGCGATCGCGTTAACCATTGGTGTTCTTTGGGGAACGGTTGCTGGCTATGTTGGTGGCCGAGTTGACGCCATCATGATGCGAATCGTTGACATTCTTTATGCACTGCCTTTCACTATTTTTATTATTCTTTTGATGGTTATTTTCGGGCGTAGTCTTTTATTACTTTTTATGGCAATTGGAGCTGTTGAATGGTTAACCATGGCACGGATTGTTCGAGGACAGGTTTTAACCATTAGACGACAAGAATTTGTAGAGGCTGCTGTTTCTATGGGGCTATCACGCTGGCAAATTATTAAGCGTCATATTATTCCTAATGTGCTTGGACCCATTATTGTTTATACAACACTGACCATTCCAAGTGTCATGTTATTAGAATCATTCCTAAGTTTTTTAGGTTTGGGAGTACAACCACCACAAAGTTCATGGGGTTCACTAATTAAAGATGGCGTCGATGTTATGGAAGAGCACCCTTGGTTATTAATTTTTCCAGGGCTCACTTTTTCACTCACTTTATTTTCACTGAATTTTTTGGGTGATGGCTTAAGAGATGCACTAGACCCTCGTTCATCTAAAGATTAATTGAAACATAATGCTCCTTTAAAAATAAAAGAGACTTTACTTTGACATTACTTAGCGTCAATAACTTAAAAACATATTTTCATACTCGTAATGGTATTGTTAAAGCTGTCGATGATATTAGCTATCAAGTTAATCAAGGCGAAACTTTAGGTATTGTTGGTGAGTCAGGGTCAGGCAAATCAGTTTCCTGCTACAGTTTGTTAGATTTATTACCCAAGCCACCGGCAAAAATTGAAGGTGGCACAGCTATTTTTGATGGCAAAAACTTATTAACTTCAACTCAAAAAGAATTACGCCATATTAGAGGCAATCGGATCTCAATGATTTTTCAAGATCCCATGACTTGTTTAAATCCTTATATGAAGATCAGCCAACAATTAATGGAACCATTAATTGTTCACAAAGGACTTTCTAAAACCGATGCTTTTAAAAAATCAATACAAGCACTCGATGAAGTTGGTATTCCCGAACCAGAAAAACGTGTACACGCTTATCCTCATGAATTTTCTGGCGGAATGCGACAACGTGTGATGATTGCCATGGCTTTAATTACTGAACCAGAACTTTTAATTGCTGACGAGCCCACCACTGCACTCGATGTCACTATACAAGCACAAATATTAGGCCTGATCAAAAAACTACAAAAAGAACATAACATTGCGGTTATTTTTATTACCCATGATCTTGGTGTGGTCGCTGAAATTGCCGATCGTGTTCTAGTGATGCAAAATGGAAAAGTTGTTGAACAAGGCTCCACTGATGATATTTTTCATCATAATAAGCACCCCTACACAAAATCACTGCTTGATGCGATCCCAACAGCAGCGAAACCAACAGAAAAAATTAATCCGAGTATTAATGAAAAAGATAGTCAAGGTTTTTTACAACTAAAAAATCTTAAAACTTATTTCACCACATCAAAAAAAGAACAAATCAAAGCCGTTGATGATATTAGCTTTGATGTTCGCAAAGGTGAAATTTTAGGACTGGTTGGTGAGTCCGGTAGCGGCAAGTCATCCTTAGGCCGGACCGTCATGCGTTTAGTCACAGCAACGTCAGGGGAAGTGACAATGGATGGTAAGCCGCTGCTTGAACTCAAAGATAACCCACTCAAAAAAGCCCGCACCAACTTTCAAATGATCTTTCAAGATCCTTATGCGTCACTCAATCCACGAATGACTGTGTACAATACATTAGC
>CAYPMT010000078.1:0-12054 GCA_964411875.1 uncultured Kangiellaceae bacterium | reverse complement strand
TAATTACCGGCTATTGTCATTTCCTCTAATAACCAAGAACCGGTTAAAACACTGCTACGGTGATCTAGGTCATTACCTATGTCGACAAGATTAGCAAACATATTTTTTAAATTACCGGCTATGGTAATTTCTTCAACAAAGTGCTGAATTTCACCTTGCTCAACCCAAAAACCAGAAGCACCCCGCGAATAATCGCCAGTCACTAAATTAACACCCTGCCCCATAACACTAGTAACAATTAAACCACGATCCATTTTTTTGACGAGTTGTTCAAAATTTGATTCGCCTGCTTTTACATGTAAGTTATGTAAACCACCGGAATGACCAGTTGGTTGTTTATTCAGTTTTCGAGCACTATAACTATCAAGCAAATAAGTTTTTACTTGTCCCTGCTCAACAATAGGTTGAGCCTTTGTTTGCATACCTTCAGAATCAAACCAAGCACTGCCTAGCCCACCTCTTATCAAAGGCTTTTCATCAAAACTAACAAAGTTAGGAAAAATATTTTGACCTAAACTCTCTAATAAAAAACTCGACTTTCTATAGAGACTACCACCACGAATTGCCGAACAAAAATGATTGACTAAACCTCTCGCCATATCGGGCATCATCAACACTGGCACTTTTTGCGTTTTAATTGACTTAGCACCTAAACGTTCAAGTACTTTTTTTGCTGCGCCCATGCCAATTCTCTCTGCTGATTCCAACAACTTAAAATCTCTGGCAACGGAGTAATCATAATCTCGTTGCATACCTTGCTCATCTTTCGCAATCAAAATACAATTCAAACTTTGACTAGTTGACGGAACTGAGCCAGAAAAGCCATGAGAGTTTGCTAAATAGCGAATATGGCGATGGCTACTAAATGATGCGCCTTCACTTTGATGAATTTGTGCTTGTTCTAAACCGGCCTGTTCACAATCTAAAGCAATCATTTTAGCTTTTTCAGCCGTTATTCCCATAGGATGATCTAAATCCAGATCAACTGACTCGCTCGCTAAAAAAGAAGGTTCTATCAAACCCGAGTAAGTATCTTCTTGAGTATACTTAGCAATATTACAGGCAGCCTCTACAGCAAAATTTAATCCTTGTTTAGATAAATCACTCGAGCTTGCCATACCTTTTTTATGACCAAAATAAACCGTCAAACCTAAACTATTATCACGATGATATTCTAAAGTTTCAATATCACGATTGCGCACTTTAACAGATAAGCCAATGGTTTTACTAAAACCTACTTCTGCCTGAGTTGCGCCCTTCGCTAAAGCACTTTTAATTAAATCGTCAGCAATATTTTCTAAACGGCTTACTTCATAATCAAGATCCATATCATCAGCTGAAGGATTTTTGCCTGAATTGTTCTTGTTTAAATTATCTGTTGTCATAATAACCATCTACTCTTGAATCAATTAGTTTGAAAACTATTAATCATAATCACTAACATTATTGTCACTTAAAAATTCATACAGTTTCTTTATATACTTTTGTTTTTTATCTATTGTTTTAGCTGCTTGAGTATTTCTAATTAATTGACGTAATACTTGACGCTCAATTTGCGGATTTTTATCAATTAACAAATTAAGTTTTTCATTACCTTGATTAACGAGCGAATCAATCAAATTTTCTAGTGGGCTCGCAATTACTTTTGATTGTTGAGCCTGAAAACGGTGCTGTTTAAAGTTATCTTGTTCTAACTCTTGTTTAACTAAATCAATATCTTCCTTTCGAAAACATTTCGCGATATAAGCAATATGACGTTTTTTAGCAATATGTCCTTTTTGTAAAGCATAGTCATTAATCGCTTTTAATGTTGTCTCACCTAAAGATAAGCGAGTCAGCTTTTCTTTGGAAAGCTTAACTAATTGCAAAGCAACATCTTGCAATGCTTTAGCCTGCACTTTTAATTGTGTCTTACTTAAAACGTCACTTGTCTGACTTGCTTCATCAACAGATGAATCAGTTTGCTGCTCATCAACCATAAAAATCTCGTTACCCGTTGGTTCCGCCAACCGTTAATTCATCAATTTTCAATGTCGGCTGCCCAACACCAACAGGAACACTTTGACCATCTTTACCACAAACACCAACACCTTTATCTAAAGCTAAGTCATGTCCAACCATACTCACTTTGGTTAAAACACCAGGCCCATCACCAATCAGTGTCGCGCCTTTAACCGGTGCAGTGACTTTTCCATTTTCAATTAAATAAGCTTCACTGGTTGAAAATACAAACTTTCCCGATGTAATGTCCACCTGACCACCACCAAAGTTTGGTGCATAAAGCCCTTTTTTGACTGACTTAATAATGTCCTCTGGATCGCTCTCACCGGCTAACATATAAGTGTTCGTCATCCTAGGCAAAGGAAGGGTAGCATAAGATTCACGCCGACCATTGCCTGTAGAAACAGTCTTCATGAGACGTGCATTTTTTTTATCTTGCATATAACTGGTCAAAACACCTTTTTCAATTAAGGTAGTTGATTGTGTTGGGGTTCCTTCATCATCAATAGTTAAAGAGCCTCGTCTATCAACTAAAGTACCATCATCAACAATCGTACATAAAGGTGAAGCAACTTTTTCGCCGATTCGATTAGAAAACGCCGATGAACCTTTACGATTAAAGTCCCCTTCTAAGCCATGACCAATTGCTTCATGCAATAAAACTGCCGGCCAGCCTGCCCCTAAAACAACAGGCATAACACCTGCTGGTGCATCAATCGCTTGCATATTAATACTGGCTTGATTAACCGCTTCTTGAGCTAACTGATCGATCATTGACTGAGTTAAAAACTCATAACTATAACGTCCACCAGCACCAGAGCTGCCTCGCTCTGTTCGACCGTTAGCCTGCATAATAACGCTAACATTAGCTCGAACTAAAGGACGAACATCACTCGCCAATGTTCCATCACTCGCACAAACTAATACCTTTTCATAAGAGCCTGACAAAGATGCAATCACTTCAATAACTCGCGAATCTAGCGAACGAGCCTTTTGATCTAATTTATGTAAAAGCTGAATTTTTTCTTCTTCTGTTAAACTGAGTAAAGGGTCATTAGCACTATACAAAGGCTTTGGTGTTTGACTGGTAGATAAATTAACCGATTGAGATTTTCCATCATTAGCAATACTGCGTGCAGCATAAGCCGCTTGTTGTAAACTGACAAAATTAATTTCATCTGAATAGGCAAAGCCAGTTTTATCACCACAAAGCGCCCTAACACCGACACCTTTGTCGCTACTAAAACTACCATCTTTTACAATACCCGACTCAAGTGCCCAAGATTCCTGTCTGGAACTCTGAAAAAAGAACTCAGAAAAATTAACCTGAGGACTTAGCATAGATCCAAGTAGCTTTTCCAAATGACTAGACTCTAGCTCTGCGGGTTCTAAAAATTCTTGCATTATTCTATTGGACATAATTAATCACTTTTATCTCAATGGTTTGTTTTTTCGTCTATTTCTAAGTTTTTCTTTTTCGAACTCGCCTTTTCAGAGCCTTCCTTAGATACTTTAACTTTAGACCGCGTTTTACCAACTTGCTCATATTGAACATCATCCAAACTACCATGAATACGATATTCAACTTTGGTTACGACATCAAGTGTTGGCTCAAAAATAATTTTATTCAATAAGTAAGCTAACAAACCGGTTGTTGGCTCAACCGCCCAAGCAGCTAAAACAGGTACACTAGAACTCAACTTAGGCGTAACTACGGCTTTTTGTTCAATCGTTTCTTGCTTTAAGTCAATCTCACCAGACAATTCAATTTTAGCCGCATTTCCATCGACCAAAGTATTATTAGTCACTAACTTACTTTCAGCTAACTGAACATCCCCAGTTATTTTATCGTAAAAGAAACCTTTTTTATAAACATCTTTAAAATCTAAACTCAAGCGTCTTGATAACGACTGTAAATTTAATAATGAAAAAAGGCGAACTTTAGCATCGCTAATTTGATCTAAATAACCTTTTCCTAACTTAAGGTTTGCTTTTCCTTTTGCAAGCACAGCATCAATATTCCAAGGGTTATTTTCCCATTCTAGCTCGCCATTTATTGTCCCTTTCGTACCTTTAATGCCCATTGAAAACCTCCACTCATCCATGAGATTGCCTAAATTGTCAGTTTTTAGTTCAAAATTTAATGACGATAACTGGGATGCGATACTGGTCGATTGATTAATCTGTCCAACTTTTGAGGCTGCCAATGATTCCTCAATAATTTTTTGCGTCCAGTTTAAATCAAACTCTAATTTATGATGCTTATTTTTATCCATAAAACCATTAAGGTTTATGTCTTTATTAGTTTTTCTAAGTTTCGCTGAAATCTTTCCAAAGTTTCGCTCATAGAACTGGCAGTCATCACAATAAATATTAGCCTCAGGCCAAAAACTGACTTTATCCCAGGCGCTATCAGAAACAGCTGATTTTTTTTGGATAAGCCTTTGTATTCTGCTTTTATAGGTTTTTTGTGCTTTAGGTGTTAAGTGAGCTCTCTCAAAATTTAGCTCCCAAGGCTTATCGTTTTTCATGACCATTAAACCATTAAGATCAGTATGATTAAAACCAATAATCCAATTCAGCTGTTCATTACGATGAAATGCTAGGTTTATTTTATCTAAATCAATGAGATTAGTTTCGAGATGCTCAATATCTAAATCAATATTGGTGACTGGAAAAATGCTTTGCGTTTCCTTTTCAGTATCAGCCTCTACCTTGTCATAAACGTCTAACCATTCATTTAAATTAACTTGTTTAAGTTTAGCATTAACTAAAAAATGTGATGGCATACTCTCGGGCAGCGGTTTATCCGTATTATAATAAAAAACACCACCATTAATGCGTATAATTTTTTTGTTTTCTTGAGTTTTCACTTGTTCTTTTTTTTCTTCAAACCATCGCCACTTACCCTTTAATTGCTGCCAGTCAATATAAGCTGTTGAAGAATCTCCCAATTTCATATTAAGCTGAATCGGCTTTATTTCTTGTTTTTGTTTACTTAAACCACTCGGCAACTCAACACCAAAACCTTTTAGGTCAGAATAAATATTAACTAAGGTGTGAGTTTTTCCATCAATTGTTTGAATATTAATTTTAGATTCAAATGAACTTGAGCCAGAAACAAATTGAGTCCAGGAATCGCCAACAAAATCTGTTAATGCTTGGGAGTTAATCATTCCTTCGCTACGAATAACAAAATCTTTTCGTCCATCTTGCTGAAGATGCTCTATTTCTGAACGAACTGGCTTCCCATAATAGTTTGCTGAAACAGGCGATTTTTTTACACCATTTTCAGTAAACATCACTGTTCCATCTAGGCCAGTAAAAGTCATACCTGAAACATCTATTTGGTTTTCATTAAACTTAACACTTCCTTTAACCTTATGATCATTTGAGCTGTTTAGTGCAACTGATAGATCAAGCTGAGTTTTATAATCACCAAGTAAGTCTATTTCTTCTAAAGATGCAGCTAATGACTTCAGTGACGTATCCAATAAAAAATTACGAGCACTATTATCTTGACTCTTAATATTTAACGATAACAATAATGGCGCTTCTGGTTTTGAAAAGTCATTAATAGCCGCATTTGCATAGGTAACTTGGTTTTCACTCAAAACAGCAGAAGTTGCTGTTAAGTTCATTCGATTGCCTTCGAAATATAAACGAGCATCCAACGAATCAGCTTGAGGCCAATCTGACAAATATTGATAACTAGCCTCTTTCACATGACCAAGAACAGCAAAAACACCCTGTTTTTGTTTAAAAGGAAACTGTTTAACTGGCCCGCGCAATACAAACTTGGCTAAAGGTAGATAACCTTCTTTAATACCATCATCTAAATGTGAAGTTAAAAGAGGCCCCATAATTCTGGTTGGTAAATAACGCGACTTTTTGCTTAAATTGAATTCTTTTAATTCAGCATACAAGGAGAGGTCTGGAGCATCATTGTTAATCGTAAAAAAGCTTTTAGCATTCAAAGAAAAATCGGGCGTTTTTGCATAAAGTGATTCAACTTCAAACCAAAAAGGTTTTCGTGAGCCAGAATACCAATTAAGAGACGTTTCTATCTCTTTAATATTGATAGCCTCTCGAAATAATTGGTTGGTATTAAACTCAATATCTTTACCTGATAGTGCTAAACTTCCAAAACCATAAATAAAGCTCAACTCGCCTGAAAGTCCTTGCAAACTAGGTAATGAACCCAATTGCGTCATTTTTAAATCAGAAAATTGACTATGAATTTTTGGTAAATGCCAAACACCATTTTGTTTAGACAAGCGTACACCTAAATCATCAACTATGACATCAAAATTAGCCCGTTCAAAGAACTGTCGATATTCACCTTTTTGGTTAACAAGCAAATCAATGTATTCAGCCAATGGTTTTAATTGGAAGTTATATATTGCAATATCCCAATTTAAACTTGCATTTTCAAGCTCTGAATAGAGCAAAAAAATATCTGCGTCAGTATTAGCTATTTCATCCTTATTATTAAACTCTATATTGTTTAAAGAAAAAACACCTGACTTTTCTTTTTCAAAATGCCAAGAAAAATCACTTGAAAAACTTTTTAGATCAGTTGTTTTTTCACCTTTCTCATTGTTCCAAGTTAACTCACCTAATTCAATTTTACCTACCGCTTGGTACCATCGCTTATTTTTCCAGTCACCCCATAACTTCCAATTCATTTCACCTGTTTGTGGTTTTAAATGAACTTGGTTTTCGAAAAAAGGTAACTTAGATAAGTCTATTCCCTTGCCTTCTAAATAAAGGCTTGTCTCACTATTTTTTGATGATGGATCACCATAAATTTCTGCCGCCACCTTCAGTCTTGCATTAAATTCATCAAACAAGTCGCCGGTTAATTGGTGAACATCATCATAATTACGAATAAAAAATTCATCAACACGATAATTAAATGATTTACCTGACAGAGTTTTTAACTTAAGTGTTGAATTAGTCAAGGTTAAATATTTCTGAGCAAATAATGCATTAATTAATACTTGGCTAGCATCTTCAATATTTGCACCCTGCTGGTTACTCAACATGCTGGTATTAGTCTGCAAACGAAAACCAAGCTTTCTATCTAAAATAATTCCCAAGGATGCACCATCAATTAAGATACTTTGTGTTACAACTGAGCGGGAAACTATCGATTTTAGCCAATCTATTTCAATAGAAAAATTTTTAACAGAAATCAGATCTAATTGACCATCATCACTTTGCATTTGAAAATTAGTTGCTGATAAAGAAGGTCCATTTTGCTGCCATCGTATGTTAACTTGTTCAATATCAACTTCAACAGAGTATTCTTGTTCTATCCAGCTTTCTATTTCGGCTTTATAATTATTGATATGATGGAAGGTAAGCTGTAATAAAACTAACAACACAGCTGATAAAATGATCAGTATGGCCAATGTTAACCATAGCTTATTAACTAAATAAACAATAAATTGGCTAAGTTTTTTATTAAAGCCTTGATTCATCGATATATCATACTCAATTTAAGATCCAGCATACTCAATTTAAATAACACACTCATTTAACTGATACATCAACTTATAAGATTCGTTATAACAAAACCACATCAAACTGTTCTTGAGTATAAAGTCTTTCTGTTTGGAACCGGATAGGTTTGCCAATCATTGGTTCTAACTCAGCCAAATGAGAAGCTTCTTCATCAAGCATTCTATCAATAACTTCTTGGGATGCCAAAACTAGGTATTGTTGAGCCTCATCATAAGCCCTTGCTGTACGGAAAAGCTCCCTAAATATTTCGTAACAAATAGTTTGAGCTGTTTTGATGCTTCCTCGACTATCACAAACAGGGCATGGCTCACACAACAAGTTTTCTAAACTTTCTCGGGTTCTTTTACGAGTCATTTGAACCAAGCCTAAGGAAGATACTTCCGAAATGTGTGTCTTGGCATGATCTTTTTCTAATACTTTACCTAAGGTGCGCAATACTTGCCTTCGATGTTCTTCTTCCTTCATATCAATAAAATCAACAATAACCATTCCACCAAGATTACGTAGTCGCAATTGACGAGCTAATACTGAGGCTGCTTCTAAATTAGTTTTAAAAATTGTATCTTCTAAGTTTCTGTAACCAACAAAAGCGCCCGTATTTACATCAATGGTTACCATCGCTTCAGTTTGCTCCACAATCAAATACCCACCTGATTTTAACTGTACTTTGCGCTGCAATGCTTTTTCGATTTCATCTTCAACATTATAAACATCAAATAATGGTCGTTCACCCTGATACAACTCCACACAAGGATGCAAACCAGGGATAAACTCATCAACAAATTTTAAAATACTTGTATGAATTTCTTCGGAATCAATCTTAATGGTTTGAACATCTGATGGTACTAAATCACGAATAATTCTTAATGATAAATTTAAATCTTCATAGGCAAGTGTTGGTGCTTTTGTTTTTCTAATTTTAGATTTTATTGTCGTCCAAAGTTTTCCAACAAAATCAAGATCACGAAGAATATCTTCTTCTCGAACACTTTCTGCAACTGTTCGTATGATATAACCAGGTATCTGCTCTTGACTGGTTTTTTTCGAACCCTGTAATGAAGTAATAATACTTTTAAGTCTTTCTCTTTCTGCTTCATCTTCAATCCGTTGTGAAACACCAATATGCGGATTATCCGGCATTAAAACTAAATAACGAGAAGGTATAGTCAAATGAGTGGTTAAACGAGCACCTTTAGTTCCCAACTCGTCTTTAATGACTTGAACAGTAATCGTCTGCCCAAGATGCAAAAGCTGATTAATATCTGGCTGGGTAATATTTTCATCTTCAATTAGTTCACTTTCAGAAATGGGTAATATTTCTGCTGCATGAAGAAAAGCGGAACGCTCGCGACCAATATCAATAAAAGCTGCCTGCATACCAGGAAGAACACGGATCACTTTGCCTCGATAAATATTACCAACAAGGCCTCGACTTGAGGTTCGCTCTAAGAAAATTTCTTGTAACATACCATTTTCAATGATCGCTGCACGACATTCTTGCGGTGTTACATTAACTAAAATTTCTTTTTCCATACTAAACCTTTTAATACCAATCAGTTGTTAGTTATAGTGAATCATTTTATCGAGTGAGTAAAACTAACAAAACTTACGGCGAACATCTCTCAGGACAACAAAAGTTAAATGCCAAAAAATAGCACTACCAATTAAAGGCAACCAATATGTAAAGTCTACATCAATTGGCTTGACAAAACTTGAAAGAATTAACACTGTTAGCTGATGAATACCAACTATAACAGCAACATTAATTGCTTGCTTCCAACGAGGAAATAAACGCATGCGATGAAAAATCATTTGAATCAAGTAGGCTACTAAAGCTAAAGATAATGCATTAATACCGAGCAAATAACCATCTAAGACATCAACCAATAAACCTAATAGCCAGCCACTAAAAACACCGACACGACCTGGTATGGCCATAACCCAATAAATTAACGTTAATGCGACCCAGTCAGGCTTAAAACCGGTAAGTATATCGGGCACAGGAATAGCGTTGATCAGCATGGCTACTGCAAATGATAAAATAATGGCAAAACCACCTTGTGAACTGGTTCTATCAGACACTAGTCTTCCTCTATTACTTTTTCAGGCAACAGTCTTTCAGACCAAACCAATAACACTGGTGAGCTTTGTTCTAGTTTGGCTGTTGGCTTGGCATAAATACGTGCAAAATCTTCACCAGGATTATGTTCAACAGAAGACACTTGAGCAACGGGATAACCATCAGGAAAACGCAAGCCAAGTCCCGAACTCAAAAGCAAGTCACCTTCCTTAATATCGGTTGTATCCGGCACATACTGTAGTGCTAATAAATTAATTTGTCCTGTTCCTATCGCCGTAGAGCGAACACCATTACGACTCACTCGAATAGGAATGGCATGAGTTGTATCAGAAATCATTAGCACTCTTGAAAACAAAGGTGAAACCTCAACCACTTGCCCTATAATGCCATGTTCATCGATAACAGTTTGCCCAACATAAACCTCATGAACACTACCTTTGTTAACCGTAAAACTTAAACTAAAACCCTTGGTATCAATACTAATAATCTCAGCAACTAAACGACGCTCAACTTGCTGATTTTCCGTACCTAATAAATTACGTAAACGAGCATTATCGGCTTGTAAAGCAGCAAACTTTTGTAATTGTGCTTTAAGCACTAAAACCTCATTTTTCAACGATGTATTTTGTTGCCTTAGCTGACTGCGGCTCATTAAATTTTCGCCGCTCCAAGAAAAAAAATCACCCGGAATATCTGAAAGAAAAACAATTGGGGTTACTATAGTGGCAATGACTTGACGAACGCCTTTAAGGTGTTTCTGATGATGATCAACAAACATTAATAAGATCGAAAAAACCGCTACAATAAACAATCGAGTTGAATGAGATGCGCCTTGTACAAATATTGTTTTGATTGCAACAACCTTATGACAAAAAGCCGATTTCCAGCATTGACTGGGCTAAGCTCTAAGCAATTGAATTTATAAACGTTTTGCTATTTTATCCCAGTCAAGATTGAAGGTCCAACGAAACCAGTAACTGCAGCCTAATATTAATAATGATCCGAGGTTGTATTTTTTGGCAAAGGAACCATTGATGAGATTAAAAAACCCGCAACCAAAGATATACCGATAATTGAAACATCAAAGGCCGTTTGTAAGCCCACAAGAATATCATGCTCTAGCATAGCTAAAACACTTTTATAACCGATGGTTCCCGGCACAAGAACGATGAAACCCGGCATTATAATGATGGCACCTGGCAATCCCCACAAATGAGTCACTAATTTAGCTACCAAACCAACTGCAATGGCACCACAAAATGCCCCTAACGATGCGCCTAGATATTGAGAAGAGAAAAATACCGTTAAAAATGCCGTAAATGCAGCAAGCCAAAACAACCCAATATCTTTTTTACGGGCCTCAAACAAAGGAAGCATAGCTACGGCTGCAATACCTACGGCAAGACAGATACTCCATAGGGATACCGGACTAACCACTCCACCACGGAAATCCAAACCTAAATAATTGACTACCTCAAACGCAATAGCGCTACCAAAGGCTAATTGAACAAATACCGTCGCAGCACCCGCTAGACGAGCAGTACCAGACACCATGTTTTGAGTTGCCAATTCAGCCATCGCAATCGTTAGAGATAATCCTGGTAATAAAATAATTAATCCAGAAATTACAGCCACTGAAACAACGATATCTTGTGCCAAAAAATGGTCAAGCAATGATGCCAACAAAGTCGCTAAAAAAGCACCAATTGAAGGTAATAGATGAGATAAAAATGGTCTGTTTTTTGAGACTACGGCTAGCCCCCCCACAACAAACCCAATAATACCCGCACATAAAACATCTATTAAGCTCCCAGAAAATATTCGTGCGATAGAGGCCGACACAACCCCAAAAGCAATCAAGGTTACTGTTAACGGATAAATCGACTCACTCTGGGTAATTTGTTTTAACTGCTTAGCGCCCGACTCACTGGACAGTTCACCACTAATCACCTGCTGAGCAACTTGAGTAATGCGATAAAGTTTGTGTAAGTTTATTTCACCTGGTGCGACTCGAATAACATAAGTCTGCGGCGCTGCTCCCTGAGGCGGTAAAATGGTCATACTAATAGAGGTTGGCGAAGAAACACATTGAAGACCATAACCCAAAGCTTGAGAGCAAGCGTTTAGCGTACTCTCAAGCTCATAAGCCGGTAAGCCATAAGTATGTAGGGCTTTTGATAAACGCAGTAAAAAACCAACCGGCTCGCTACGGTCAGGCGCATGAGGAATAGCGTCTAATGAACGTTTTTCTACAACTGGCGTATCAAAAAGCTGGGACATGAATAACAACCAAACTTTAATCTTTTAATCATTAACTTGATATTAGCATGGATTGTTGGTCGAGATAACAAAACCATCATAAAGACAAACGATGGGCTTTTTAATTTGGTACCAGAGGCCGGACTCGAACCGGCACACTATTGCTAGCGGGGGATTTTGAATCC
>CAYPMT010000077.1:0-12190 GCA_964411875.1 uncultured Kangiellaceae bacterium | reverse complement strand
GCCGATTATGAGTCGGATGCTCTAACCAACTGAGCTAAGGGCCCATTTTGCTTTTTAAGCGGGCTGGAAGTTTACGGAAAATTGGCTTATCAATCAACTAGTTTCTGGTTTGTTTGGTTAAAAAACAAACTCCGCCATAAGTTTTTTATATCTTCCAATATTAAGTAAAGCGCCGGGATTAATAAGAGTGTCATTAGTGTTGCAAATAAGATCCCAAAGGCGAGAGATATTGCCATAGGAATAATAATTTGTGCTTGTAAACTTGTTTCAAAAAGAATAGGGAATAGGCCCAAGAAAGTCGTTAAAGACGTTAATATAATTGCTCTAAAGCGTTTAACACCCGCATCCAAAACTGATTCCATTAAGGATAAACCCTGTTGCCTAGCGCGATTAACAAAATCGACCATGAGTAAACTGTCATTGACGACAACACCCATTAAAGCGACTAAGCCAAACATCGACATCATACTAATGTCTTTGCCAAAGAATAAATGACCGACAACAGCACCAATAAAACCAAAGGGTATGACAAACATCACGATTAAAGGTTGTAGATAAGATTTAAGCGGAATGGCAATTAGAATATAAATCAATGCAAAAGCAGCAGTAAAAGCAATGGCTAACTCTGATAAAAAGTCATTACTCTCTTTGCTCTGACCAGAAAGTTCTAACGTTATTTCAGGGTATTTTTCTTTGAGTTGTTTTTTATAATCGTTTTTAATGGGTTTAGTGACCTCTTCTGATTTGATGACCTTTGCATCAAAGTCGGCCATGATATTAATGGCTCGTTTTCGGTCTTCGCGTTGAATGTTCGCATAACTGGAACCCAAGTGATAGTCAGCGACCTGGGAGAAAGGAACCCAGCCGCCATTGGGGGCTTTTATTCGCATATTTTCTAGATTATCAATTGATTGGCGTTGTTCTTTAGGAAAGCGTACCATCACTTTAATTTCATCTTTTCCTCGCTGTATACGTTGTGCCTCTTCACCATAAAAAGCTTGCCTGACTTGGCGACCTAAGTCTTCCAGGGTAATGCCTAAGACACCAGCTTGAGGTTTTAAACTGAGTTTGATTTCTTGACTAGCACTACTATGAGATGAGCGAATATCGTAAACGCCTTTAAATTCGGTGAGTTTGTTTTTTAAATCATTGGCGGCTAATTCGAGCTGTTTAGTATCATCGCCGATAAGTTTAAAACTTAGTGCTGCGTCACCACCAACACCCGTTGAAGAAATAAAGCGCATGCTTTTAATTGCCGATAATTCACCGACTTGTTCACGCCAGGCTTTTTCGATTTCCCAAGCATTAACTTGGCGCAACTCACTTGGTGTTAATTCTAAATATATGGCACCGGAATAGTCATCTTCTGTCCAGGAAATCATACTTTTTATAATAGATTGTCCTTGGTTTTTTTCTTTCGATAGCTTTTCACTTACTTTAGTAATACTTTCTTCCATATGCTGAATAACATGGTCGCGATATTGGCTAGGCGAGCCCTCATTAATGCTAAACCGTGCTTGGACACCATCGTTTGCAACATTGGGAAAAACTTCAAACTTAATATGTCCAGAGGACAAAACACCGATTGAAATAAAAAGAAGCATAAGGAAAGTAATTGCTGATAAATAACGGTAATTAGCTACTTTAGTTAAAAAATGGCGATAATTATTTTGTGCAAAAGACTCCATTTTTTCACGAATATTATGTTGTATACGGGCAAGCCGGTTAGCTTTTTTAGGGTCATAAGGTTCGTATTTCATATGAGCTAAATGTGAAGGCAAAATCCATTTTGACTCAACCAATGAAAATAGCAAACATAAAATAACAACCACAGCGATAGCTTCAAAAAAAGGAGCGGCGACATTATCTAAAGTAAGCATAGGTAAAAAGGCCGCGATGGTTGTTAGTACGCCAAAAGTGGCTGGCATAGCGACTCGTTTAGCACCATCAATAACGGCTTTTTGAGAGTGTCCTTTGTTCCTTATTTCACGATAGATACTTTCGCCAATAATAATGGCATCGTCAACAACAATACCTAAAACTAAAATCAAACCAAACAAGCTAATAAAGTTAATATTGGTTGAAATACTACCGAGCTTGTCCATAAATAAAAATGCACCGAGAAAGCAAACGGGAATGCCAAGCAAAACCCAAAAGGCTACTTTAAAACGCAAGAATAAAGTGAGTAAAATAAAAACTAGCAGCATACCCAAGGACATGTTTTTAAACATCATATCAAGGCGTTGCTGTAAATAAACTGAGCCGTCACCCCAAAGTGATACCTGCACGCCTTGTGGTAGCCGTTTTGTTTTTTCACTTAAGTAATCTTTAACGGTTTGAGCAACTTCTAAATCATTTTGTTCGCCAAGTGACTTAACTCTAACCAATGTTGTTGGCTCTTGGTTGAAGCGGGCATAGCCATTTGACTCAGCATAGCCATCATTAATTGTGGCAATGTCGCCGAGTAGTAAGCGTGTGCCATTGGGAAATGTTTTTAACACTAAACGACTATAATCACCAGCTGTATAAGCTTGACCAATGGTTCGAATACGAACATCACCGCCATCGGTTTTAACTGAGCCTCCGGGCAAGTCAACTGAAAAGCGACGAATAGTTTGAGCAACCTCGGCTAAACTAAGATCATAAGCTTGTAACGTTTCTAGACCTAGCTCAATACTGATTTCATAATCTCTTTTTCCTAAAACTTCGGCAGTGTTAACGCCCGGTAATGCGACAATCTCATCGCGAAGCTCTTGGCTGATTTGTTGTCTCACTCGAGTATCCATGTTGCCATACACACTTAACCATAAAACATCAGCAGAAAATTCAAATTTGGCGATAATGGGTTTTTCAATTTCTTCAGGAAAAGTAGCGATTGAGTCGATTTTTATTTTGATTTCATTAAGTGCATCATCTAAGTCAATGTCGTTAACAATTTCAACCGTAACACTGGCTAAGCCTTCATTGGCGATGGCGCTAATATTTTTAATGCCTTTTACATCTTGAATAGACTCTTCAATTTTTATGATAATGCCTTGTTCAACTTCCAAGGGGGCGGCACCAGGGTAGGCAACTGAAACACTAATCACGTTAGGCTCAATATCTGGCATCATTCGTTTTGTCATCATAAAATATGATGCTAAACCACCCAGAAGAATAACAGCCATTAGTAGATTGGCTGCAACAGGGTTATAGACAAACCAAGCAATGATGCCTTTTTCTGGCGGGTTTTGGGGGGGCGGTGTTATAGAGGACATAAAAGCTATTCTGGGCTTTGTGCTGATGGCAGAGAATCTGGGGGTTCTTGAGTATTCTCAATTCTTAAACTCATTCCCTCAATAGGTGATTCAATCTTTGTTAAAATGACTTTTTCACCTGGCTTAAAGCTTGGTTTGACATAAGCTTGACCGGATTCAAATCGAAGTACTTGCAAGGATTTGACTTTGAGCTGATTATTTTCATCACAGATTAAAATTTCTGACATGTTACGAAAAGCGCTTCTTGGTAAAGCCACGACATTTTCTTGTGACTTTCCATTGATGCGGGCTTTTACAAAAGTGCCGATTTTAAGTGGTGGTGATTGATGTTGATTGGAGTTGAGTATGGCGTAAGGATCAGCCACTCTCGCTATGGCATAGTGAACACGGCTTTGTTCATCAACAATAGCTTCCATACGAACTAGTTTTGCAGGCCACTGGTGAGACTTGCCAGAATAATTAGCGATTAATGAAGCATCGATTAATGATTCTGAAGATGTTTTTATACTGGGTGGATTAATAAAGGCTAAATCGTTATCCGTTAATGGCAAACGAACTTCTGCATAGTCAATAGCAAAAATCTCACCGAGTTGAGTGCCTAAGCTAACATATTGGCCTAAACCAATTTGTTTGGTTTTTACCATAGCTGTATAGGGTGCTCGAATAATGGTTCGTTCTAGTTTTTGCTCGGCCTGTTTTAAATCAGCCATAGCAGATTCGACATTGGCTTTGGCTTCTTGTAAAAAGGGTTTGCGCAAAGCTAAAGCAGGCGCTTTATTTATGGGCTTGCCAGTCAGTTCCCATTCTTTTATTGCTTGTTCACTTTGGGCTTTTTCTTGTGCATACTTAGCTTGTTGTCCAGCTAACCGAGCTTTAGCTTGTTCAATGGCAACATCATATTCTGATGAGTCAATCTGTAAAATAATTTCATTTTTTTGTAATAAACTTCCAGCAATAAATTTCTCAGAAACCTGTTCAATTCTGCCAGAAACTTCTGAGGTTAGAATGGTTTGTGTATGGGGATTGACGACACCATGAGTCTCAAGGTTAAATGTGACAGCTTGTACTTTTGGTTGAAGTACTTTAACAAGAGGAGAGGTTGGCTGTTCAGATATCTTGGGCGGTGGTGATTTAAGCAAAAACATAATGGCTACAATGATAGAGCCTATTAGGATAATAGCAAAACCAATAAAAATTCTAGCTTTCATGCTCATATTAGTTACTTAACTTATTAGGTTAATATTACAGGTTGGTTAAAAATATTTTAGGTTAAATCTTTTGAATTAAAAACATTTAAAACCAATGGCAACTATTGTCGCTATAAAAAAGCATATTATGCCATTTAAAAATGTTAAAAAGTGTCACAAAATGTAGGTGACGATGTTATTTAGTCAATAAATCAATCGACTAATTTAAAGCTATTGCCACAGTAGGGGCAACTCACTTGCTTAATATTGCCGAAGTTTAAATAAACCCGAGGGTGTTGGTTCCAGTGCTCTTGATTTTTAGGTGGACAACATACGGGTAATTCATTTTTCGTTACTTCAATTACGGGTTTTTGATTGCTTAATGTCATAATTGCTCCGTTTCCTATGAAGTTATACGTAACCTAGTGAATTAGGATCAATAATCCATAGTTTAACTGAAAAATTTACTTCCCACCTAATATTTTTTGCCAAATTGCTTGCACCTTGCCTCGTTCATCTTGAAAAAATTGATTTTTGTTCGGTTGATTTTCATCCAATAAGGTGAGTTCATTTAATTGGTTTCGAAAAAGTCGATAGGATTGAATGAGCAAATCGATTTCACTCTCGGTTAAGCGGTTTTCTTGCATAGCTAGCTTAAGGCACTTAACCGTATTATGAGGCAAGCCTTTTTTCTCAGAAGAGGTTAATGCAAAAAACTGGGCAATAAATTCAATATCAATTAATCCGCCACTGGCTTGTTTTAAATCTAATTCTTGAGGCTGTTGAGACTCGAATTGATAACGCATTTTTTTACGCATGTCTTTAATATCAAATTTTAGCTGCTTGAGATCACGCTCTTTAGTTAAAACTGTCAGTCTTGTCTGATAAAAAGCTTCTTCAATACTCGGGTCACCTGTAATAAAACGTGCTCTGACTAGGGCTTGATGCTCCCATGTCCAAGCCGACTCTAATTGGTAATCATGATAAGCCTCTAAATGACTAACGATTAAACCAGAAGCTCCAGAAGGTCTTAATCGAGTATCAACTTGATAGAGTACGCCTAGATTAGTTCGTGTTGATAAAAAGTGAATCAGCTTTTGAGCCAGCCGAGCATAAAAGCGACTATAGCTGATTGGGCGTGCTCCTTGAGTTTTTTGGTTTAAAGCTTGATTAAATAAAAAGACTAAATCGAGATCCGAACCAAAACCAAGCTCATGTCCACCCAGCTTGCCGTAGCCAATAATAGCAAAGCCATACTTTTGTTGAGCTTGATTCATATTTTCAGGATTGCCATATTGTCGGCAAACTAATGGCCAGACGAGCTCTAAGCTTGCCGCTAAAATAACTTCTGCTAGTTGCGTTAAATAGCGACTAATTTCAGAAATACTGAGTCTTTGTGTTAATAAGGCTGCAGCGATTCTTAATTCATTAGTTTGCTTAAAAGTTCTTAAGGTATCCATTAATAACTCTTCGTCAAAAGGGTCAACTCTTAATAAAAGCTGGTGTAATTCAGCTTTTAAATCTTTACTTTTCAGTGGTTGATAAAGACTGTTTGGGTAGAGCAGTTCATCAAGTAAAATTGGATAGTCAATGAGGCGTTTTGTAATCCATGAGCTAGCGCCAGTCAAATCAACCAGATGTCTTAATACGGGAGGGTTTTCACTTAACAACTCTAGATAAACGGTTCGGTTTAAAATGGCTTGAATTAAATTCAGTGAACGTTTTAAAACAGTCGCTGGTTTTTGATGAGATAGGCAAGTGGCTAATAAATGAGGAAAAAACAATTTTAAACGCTTTTCACCTCGAGAAGATAAGTTTGTTAAGGTGTTATCTTCTAAGAAGTTTTCTAGGTTTAGAATAAAATGATTACCTTGTTCTTCATTAAGAGTGATGTTTGGCAAGTTTTTATTTGCATAGCTTATCAATTGCTTGGCATCTATATAGCCATCCGCTAATGCTTGATAAAAATCATCCTGTTTATAGTCCTGTTTTTCCCGACTAAACAGGGTTTTAAAGTGTTTTTGTACTTGTTGTTGATGCTTGCTTAATTCAGCGATAAAACTTACCCAGCTCTTAAATCCCATGACTTGATAGAGCTTATTTTTTTCGCTTGTCTCTGTTGGTAGTGTTTGGGTTTGTTGTTCAGAGAACTCCTGCAAACAGTGTTCAACTCGACGTAAGAAACGGTAGGCTTGGATAAAATCTTTAGCGATTTTTTTTGAGAGCAGTTTATTTTCAACTAACAAAGGTAAAACTCGTAAAGTGTTTTTCTCGCGCAAGCGTGGGTCACGTCCACCTTGAATGAGTTGTAGTGATTGCACTGAAAACTCAATTTCACGAATGCCACCTGCACCCAATTTAATATTATCTTTTAAGCCTTTTCGTCGTATTTCCCGCTGAATCATCGATTTCATATTGCGAATCGACTCAAACACACTATAGTCAATATAGCGTCGGAAAGAAAAAGGACGAATAATATCATCTAAAGCTTTTTGTTCTTCGACGCTGCCGGTGATAGGCCTGGCCCGTAGCAAAGCAAAGCGTTCCCATTCTCGTCCTTGCTCTTGGTAATAATCTTCTGCTTCAGCATAAGACATGACTATTGCGCCAGAATTTCCATAGGGACGTAATCGCATATCAATTCGATAGACAAAACCTTCTTCAGTAACCTCGTCTAACAGTTGAATTAGAAGGTGACTCAGACGTCGAAAAAAGACTAAGTTTTCTATTGGCTTTGAGGCATTATGAGTATGACCGACTTGTGGGTAGAAAAAAATCAGGTCGACATCTGAAGAAAAATTTAATTCTTGTCCACCTAACTTTCCCATGGAAAGAATAATAAGGTTTTGTTTTTCAGATTTTTTATTTTGAGGAGAGCCTAGTTTTTCTTCAAACTGTTTATAACTCCATTGATAAGCGGTTTGAATTAAACTTTCGGCTAATACTGAAATTCTTAAACAGCTCGACTCAATGGATAGTTGGCTTTGTAGTTCAAGTAAGGCAATGACAGCTGCTTGAGTTCGCCGAAAAACTCTTAATTTTGTCGACATAATTGACTCGTTAGTTATTTCTTGAAAAGCAATCCATTGTCCTAGTTGTTGTTGAAGTTCAGTTGGAAAGTTCTTGTCGGAAACTGAGGTTTGCCATAAAAGTAGATGCCCACATATCACCGGATAACGGCAAAAAATGCGTTTAACAAAATCACTAATATCACTTGTTTTTTCAATTTGATGGAATAAATCGTCAGTTACAATCGTTTTTAGCTCTTGTAATGCTTTAGACCAGTCACTATTAGGCTGGGCACATAATTGTTGAGAAAAAACTGGTATCATAACAAGGTTTTAATAAAGAAATACTGATTGAGAAAATTAATCACTATAGTATATTAAGCTAAGTTGATAAAACCACAAAAACTTATAATTTAAATTAAGAGGAGCCTATTATGACATTATGGGTACTATTGGGTATAGCTGCAGCAATCATTTTTTATCTTGTAGGTATTTACAATAAGCTTATCAACTATAAAAACCGTTTTAAAAACGCTTTTGCGCAAATTGATGTGCAATTAACCCGTCGCTATGACTTAATTCCTAACCTTATTGAGACGGCTAAAGGTTATATGGCTCATGAGAAAGAAACCTTGGAAGCTGTGATTCAAGCAAGAAATTCAGCACATAGCGCTAATCAAAATGCTTCGAAAAACCCTGATGATATTAATAGTATTAAGGAGCTGGCTGCAGCTGAGAATATTTTAAGTGGCTCTTTAGGTAAGTTTTTTGCTTTAGCTGAAAGTTATCCGGATCTGAAAGCTAACGAGAGTATGAATAAGTTAATGGAAGAATTATCAACCACCGAAAATAAAATTGCTTTTGCAAGGCAGGCATTTAACGATAGTGTTATGCAATATAATACTTATCGAGAACAATTCCCTAATAGTATGATTGCTAATCGATATGCTTTTGGTCCAGCAGAACTACTTGAATTGGAAGAACCTGAAGCTAAGAAGCCAGTTAAAGTTTCTTTTGACTAGTCTGGAAAAAGTGTTGAGTAATTTGAATTAATAGTTTTGGACTTCTTTACTTTACAAGATAACGCAAAAAAACAGACCTACTGGTTAATAGTTCTTTTTTTGTTAGCGGTATTGATGATTATTTTGGGCATTAATACAATTTTATTTTTTGCTTTTGGCTCCTATAGTCAAACTTCAAACGCTTTTGAAATATGGCTTGCTAAGCCTTATTGGTTATGGGTTTCTTTAGGTGTTGTCGGTGTGATTGCTTTTATGAGTTTTTTACGCAGTTGGCAACTTAATAAAAAGCCTGATGCAATTGCTGATATGGTTGGAGCCGTGCCAGTTGATTGGCATACTCAAAACCCTCAATTAAAACAGCTTATCAATATTGTTGAAGAAATATCCATTGCCTCTGGTACACCTATACCTAGAGTTTATCTAATGCCTAATGAAATGGCGATTAATGCCTTTGTTTCTGGTCTTAAACCGAGCAGTACATGTTTGGTTGTTACCCAGGGTTTGTTAGAAAAATTAGACAGACAAGAGTTACAGGGCGTTATTGCCCATGAGTTTAGCCATATTTTTCATGGAGACATGCGAATTAATTTACGTTTAATTGGTGTGCTAGCAGGATTACTTGTAATTGGTCAGTTAGGGATGTTTCTTGCTCGTACCGGTCGATATGGTGGCTATAATCGGCGTACTAATAATAGCTCAGGGAATGCAGGAGCTATTATAATTGTTGGAATAGGTTTATTGGCGATTGGTTATATTGGATTGTTTTTTGGTCGTTTGATTAAAGCTGCGGTTTCTCGTCAACGAGAATATTTAGCTGATGCTTCTGCCGTGCAGTTCACGCGTGATAATCAAGGGATTAGTCATGCATTAGGTAAAATTTATCAACATGGCTCACGATTGACTTCAAATAAATCAGAGGAAGTTAGTCATATGTGTTTTGGTGAAGCAATAAAAATAAATTTTTCAAGATTATTATCAACGCATCCGCCACTTCTGCAGAGAATTAAAGCAATTAACCCTCAGTTAAGCCGTCAATTATCATCGGCTAAAAGGACATCACAAACAGCTCAATCTAATAGTCATTCAAATTCTGTTGTTGATTCTTTGGCTATGGCTGCTGCTCCAATGACGACAGGAGTGAATCAAAAGAAAGTTGACAAAATTAATAATAAAACCATTTTACGCCAGGCTGGCATGCTGTCTTCTCAGCAGATTAATTCAGTAAAAAAATTAGCCAATAAAATCCCTGAAACATTAAGAACGTTTGCTAAAGATGATAACCAAACGAGTTCAAGTTATGATTTGATTATTGCATTATTACTAGCCAACCAGAATTCAAAAAACTATAGCTTAGATGTTCAGCCTTTTGCTCTTAAGTCAAAGGAGTTATTGTCTATTATTGAGCAAATAGACTTGTTAGATTTTACTCAACAACATTACTTACTTGAAGTTAGTTTAGCTAGAATTGAGTCTTATCCCCTAGAGAAGAATAAAGGTTTTGTGAGTTTGTTGGCTCGACTAGTGACTCAAGATAAAAATATTTCGTTAACAGAGTTTATGATTTATATTAGTGCGATAAAGCGTGCATTACCAGTAAAAAGCAATAACAAACCAATTAATAAATTTAAAAAGATAGCAGATGAAATAGCTGTTTTTTTTAGTTGGCTTTATCAGCAGAGTCAGTTTGATGCTAATACGAAAGCTGATTTTTTTATAAAGCAGATGCGGTTATTAGGCATTGCTCAAGAAGGGCTCTCATCATCAGTTGTGTCGGGCAAGTCGATTAAACAATTGAGCAGAGCTCTTAATCAAATTGCACGATTGAATCCATTACTCAAAAAACAACTCATGCAGCTTAGCATTGATATCAGTGAAAAAGATGGTCAAATTACGCGAAAAGAATATGAGTTAATTCGCTTGTTAGCGGAATACCTTGATATTCCTCTTCCTATATTTGTAGATTGACGTTGTATTTTTTAGGTGACATATTCCAAAAGCAGATAAAAAAACTATTTTTAATAACACTGCTGGAATATTGGAACTAAGAATACAGGTGACTGTTACCTGTCACTTTAAATAAGTCGCCCCCTCCGTTTGCTTTTTTATAATCAGCGTTAATTTGTTTAAGTTCTTCCAGGGTTTGATCGCTTGGATTAACCTGATAGTCCTTTAAACGTTGAATAAAAAGGGTTACGAGCTCCTGTGCTTTCCTTAAATCTCTCATAATAAGCTTCTTGCTACTCCAGCTTAAGAGTCTATCAATATCTCGTTAAGAAATAAATAGTTGTGAGAGGTTTTTTATTAATCAGTTTGTATAACGATTTACTGAAATAGCAGTTTTTAGTAGTATGCTTGCGAGCTATGCAAGCAGTAAGTATGTAGTTTATAAGACGAACATGATGTTGATAGGACAATAAGCTTGTCTAAAGAGGCAGTTTTTCAAGTATAAGTAGGTAATTAAAGAGACAACTGTTCAACAAGCCTCAGCCCATTATTTAATTAATGAGTGTCTTAATATTTTTAAAAAACTGTGTAATTTAAAATGAAAATTTCGGGAGGAAAAATGTATTTTATTACTAACAGAGCTTTTGACAAGAAAGGTAAAAATTTTTCAAAGTTTCTCAAGTGTTCTAATCCTAAAGGACCCAACGAGTTGCATGCTTTTTCAGTGAGTGGCTCGAAGGATAAGCCAGTCATTAAACAAATTAATGATGTTTTAGAAGCAACTGAAGCGAATCGTTTGATTAAAAAGTTTAACTTAAGCTTGCCGATGGCAACCCCAGAGCAAGAAGTGGCAACAAAAAAGAAAGATGAAACCATTCATCAGTATTATGCTAGTTTAAAGGCCGCGTGTGATATTTTTGAACTGGCGAGAAAAGAAAACAAAAATGTTTTACTTTACGTTCATGGTTATAACAATGATGTAAAAGATGTCTACCAAACTGCACTAGAAATTGAGCGGATTTATGGGGTGGTTGTTGTGGTATTTACATGGCCCGCTAATGGTGGTGGGGCTATTTCTGGTACGCTATCTTATTTGGCAGACAAGCGAGATGCCAGAGCATCTAAAGATGCTTTAGATAGAACGATTGGTCTTATCGCACATTATCATGCGTTATTAACCGACGGAGCAAGACAAAAATTTCAACGTTTTGTAGAAAATAAATATCCCGATAATCCGACTAAACAACGTGAGTTATTTGCTAAAAAAATAGAGAGCTACTGTAAAGTTTCTGTCAGTATGATGTGTCACAGTATGGGTAATTATTTGCTTAAGCATGCATTAAAAAGTGAGTTGGCTGACACAAGAAAACTGGTGTTTGATAATATTGCATTAGTTGCTGCCGATGCTAACAATGAATTACATAATGATTGGGTTGAGTCATTACAGGTAAGAACATCCCTCTATATTGTTATTAATGAAAATGATTATGCTCTTTCCTGGTCAAGGCGTAAACCTGGTGAACAGCAAAAAGCACGGCTAGGTCACTATCTGAAGAACTTAAATGCTAAAAATGCTGTCTATGTTGATATGAGTAGAGAGCGAGCGGTATCAAAGAGCCATTCTTATTTTGATAATGAAACAGTCAGTAAAAATGCGGGTGTAAAACGATTTTTTAAATTAGTATTTAGTGGCGAGAGTATTTCTCATAAACTTGACTATATTGCCCACAATAATACTTATCGACCTAAATAAACAGTCGTCCTAAATAGGT
>CAYPMT010000076.1:8057-12223 GCA_964411875.1 uncultured Kangiellaceae bacterium | reverse complement strand
CGCTCTTCCTGTTGACTTTTGGGCGGCTTGGCTAAATAAATTAACTTTGATGTAAAACCATTCAGACTAAAAGCCAAAATATCCGTTTTGCTAGAAACAACTTTTTCAGATTCACCACCATCAATCGGAATACGATAAATGGCCGTAAAGTCATCCTTTTTTCGTTTGGCTAAATAATAAATAAAACGATTATCGTGACTCCAAGCAAGCGAATGGATGTTCACTTTACCGGCAATAAATTCCCGACAGACACCTTGCTTATTCACTAAGTGCAATTCACTATAAGCTGAGCCATCATTTTCTTGATATATTTCTCGAGGCTTTTTAACCAAATAAGCGACCTGTTGATTGTTCGGTGAGATAATGGCCTGTTGAACCGAGTGGACTTGAATCGTTTGCTGTAAACTGAGTGCTTTTTGTTTAGCTAAAACAAGGTCTGGAAAAAGAGTCAATAGACACAATAATAAAAAATAAGAAAATACCAATGAAGTAGATTTAAGCGAGTAACTAAACATTATTTTATCCCTAATTTAGTAGAGCAATTTAATCTTTATTTATTGCGTTAACAACTTACCGGCGCAACTCTAAACTGACACAGCTCAAGTGTCTAGGTTAATTCACTATTTTTTCGAATAAATACTCATAAAAATATAAATTTTTTTATATGCTTATTAGTCAATTAGGTCATTGTTACTGTATTATAACAAAACTTTATATTTATCTGCTTTTAGTAATAAAAATCAACCCAAGCTAACAGAGTTAACCCAATGGCTAAATTACTTTTTAAATTGAATCAAGTCCCGGATGATGAAGCAAATGAAATTCGAGATTTATTAAATCAGGCAGAAGTATCATTTTATGAAACATCTTCTGGACGCTGGGGACTATCTTTTGCTGCAATTTGGCTAGATGATGAAAAGCAATTTGAACAAGCTAAAAATTTACTCGATGAATACCAGCTACAACGCTCTCAAACCAACCAACAAAATTATCAATCACTCAAACAGCAAGGCTCACTAAGTTTCTGGAGAATGTTCAGTCATTCACCAATAAAAACAATCGCTGTCTTGCTCTTTGTAGGAATACTGCTTTATTTAACTATTAACCCTTTTTTTAATCTATCCGTTTAACTAAATCACAAAAAGACTCAACACCATGATAAAAAAAAGTGACCCAAAAAAGCTGCTCAAGAAACATGATAAACTTACTCACTCTGAAGAACTTAAAGTGGTTAGTCATACTCAAAGAGAAAAAGATGACTGGTTTATCAACAGCATTATGGTTGAAGGGTGTGAAGTCCCTTTTAAATACAAACGCCAAACGAAATATAAAACTTTATCAAAAGGTCAGCGAGTTAATTTAACTTATTACCCAGAAGAAGAGACCGTCGCAGGGTTTTCTTTTGAATATATGAAAGTCGTACGAATAAAAATTAGTTGATTGATATTAATTAAAACTTGAGTGTTATCTAACAGAATTAAAAAACCTATTAATAAACAGCTTATTCTTTAAAAAAACAGCCTCAATGAAAATTTTTATCGTTGAGGCTATCAGTCCATCAAAAACCAAATCAGTTTAAAACTTTTTCACTTCAATCGATTTTGGCATGGGTGCTTTTTTTATAGAACTATGGTTTTTAGGGATTGCTTGGCTTAAAACAATAACATCATTGATATGATTAATCGCTTTACAAGATTTACCTGTTCTTTCAAAAGTAATGCTTAAAAAACCATTAGATTTGCCAAACTTTCCATCTTCTTCTTCCCAGTTTCGCCAATGACCAGCTCCTAACGTATAGCTTTTTTTACCTTTGCCTGCTTTAGTTACAATTTCCCACTCCATGCTGTCATAACTTGGTCTATAAATACCAGCACCTTCATATGGAGCACTACCGTGCATAAAGATTTCATCACCTTCTTGAACTGCATGACCATTCCAATCATGAAAGGTTGTCGAATACCAAACATAATGCTGATGAGTTCCTATAAAAGATTGAGAGGTGTTTTTATAAAAACAAAACGTATGTGTAACAACCTCATCATGTTCTTTTCTATTATCTCGGTAAGCGGTCATAACCCACTGATTACCATTGGTGATTAAGTCAGGCAAATAATCTGGTGGTAATAAGGGGGAAGGTGTGTGGGCAAATGATAAAAAGGATAAACATAACATAATTAAAGATTTGCATATTATAAAGATTGATTTCATTTGATATACCTTAAAATAATGAATACGTTAATGGGAGCGCGTTTGTTAAAACTCGCTTTTGATAGTATCAAAAAATTAAACGTAATGTATATTTCAACCTTATTAACAACCTACCCTACAACCATCTCAAATATAAATGATTTTCATTGTATGATATTTTCTATTAACCGACTGTCTGTTCTTTTTTCTTAACTACTAATTGCAACATATGCACAGATACCTGCAACAGCCCAAAATACAATATACGAATAGTGCTTGCCTTTTGTGTAACCAAAAGACATTACCCCGCTAAGGATGAATACTGCTGAAATTATAAAAAGCAATATTGAAATAAGGCCTTCGACTTCAGAAGCCAAGGTGATAAGTATTGCTGCAAAACCAAACCATGCGACCGTTGTTAGATGCCATGCAAAACGCAGAACTTGCTTAATAAATACATCACTACCAAATAGCTTAGGTAGCTCTCTCTTAAATAGGCGAATTAGAATATACCGCTCACCTAGATAAGAATGAACCAAGCCAATTAATATGAGCAATATCGCGGCTATAGTCAACATAAAGTCCCCGTATAGTTAACGCCTCAAACAGCGGCCGAGCGTAGCGAGATCCGGCCTCACAGGGGCGATGCTGACTTTGATTGTTATGTTTTTATTTTGGAGCAAACTGGACAAGTTTTTTAACACCTCTAGGCGTACACTCCAAACTAACTGACTTTTCGTCTTTAAACTTGACCTCAACAATATTATTGCTCTCCGAATAGAACGAACCCGCAATTGCTATCACTAATCCGATTACTACACCTACAACATTGAAAAGAATACCCAATATGACACTAAGGATAACTGCGCCAGCCAAAAAACCGAATATTCCAAACTTTTTCTCTTTCGATACCCTTGCTGAAACCGACTGAACTTGTTCTGGATCGTAAATTCCTTTTGAAGCTCCCTCAACCACCAGTTTCTTGTCACGGCTAATAAATGCAGAGCCCTTTACCCCGAAATTACCACCAACTATTTTCATTTTTATCTCCGATCATATTAACCATACTCAACAGATTGGTGAACATAACGCTCCGTTAATTCGTATATCGAATTCAACGGCTTGTTATGAGTTTTATCCATTATTCGAGTATAACTGTTCAATAGCCTCTTCTCCATTACCAATTGCATCCGCTAAGTATTCTGAAATCAGTTCTGGCAAAGCAATCAGTACATCACTTTCAGAGCCAATCGCATCAGACAATATTGTTTCCCAACTCCATAAAGGAGCCCATTTTTTATATCGAAGACTCACCCAATATGACCATGAGTTTCTAACTCGAATAAGCTTTGAATCAAACAAGGCTTGAAAATAACCGTCTAAGTGAATAGCTATATTAGAAATAGAAATTTCAAGAACGAACATTCCAGGTCGCTTTGCCAAAAGCCCCACATGTTTCGATATTGTATCCGCAACAACTTTATCCATTTCTACTCATAACAGTCGATTGAATGCTATTAGGCGATCTAATCCCCCAATTCAATTTTGCTGTTTTTATTAACTTTGTTATTTAAATCAATATCATACAGCGACTCATTGTTTTTTCAATAGAGTATTATATTCACTAAAGTTCACATGCGTTTTATCTCATTTATGAGATTTATTTTTAATTTCAAATGGTTAGCAGGTAGAAAAGACCCTATTGAGCGATCTAATCAGCCATGACTTGATTTTTGCTACTTGTTTGAGTAGTTTTTCGTTGCCGATAAAATAAAAGGATTTAAAGTGAACGTGTCAAGAAAACCGAAACTTCTACAACAACTTAGAGCCGCTATCCGTAATCTAAACTATTCACTTTCAACTGAAAAAACTTATGTTTTCTGGGTATATCGATTTATTATTTTCAATAATAAGAAGCACCCTAAAGCGATGGGCTCATCTGAAGTCAGTGATTTTCTATCTCATTTAGCGGTCAATCG
>CAYPMT010000076.1:4494-7957 GCA_964411875.1 uncultured Kangiellaceae bacterium | reverse complement strand
AAGCGATGGGCTCATCTGAAGTCAGTGATTTTCTATCTCATTTAGCGGTCAATCGAAATGTTTCACCCGTTACTCAAAACCAAGCACTCTGTGCATTAGTTTTTTTGTATAAGCATATTCTTAAAACACCACTCGATGATAATGTCTGTGGTGTCCGCGCTAAACGCCAGAAAAATATTCCCGTTGTGTTATCTAATAATGAAGTCAGAGCTATTCTAAACAATATGAGTGGTTTACCAAAACTGATGGCTTTGCTTTGTTATGGTGCCGGATTAAGAAAAATGGAGTGTCATCGGTTAAGAGTAAAAGATATTGACTGCGAACGTAATGAGATTACTGTTCGTTTAAAGAAAGCTGTGGAAAAATCAAAAATTAGTAAACACATTTCTTTGCATGTTTTAAGACATTCATTCGCTACACACTTATTGGAATCCGGTTCAGATATCAGAACGGTTCAAGAATTATTGGGCCATACGGATGTTAAAACTACTCAATTTTATACTCACGTGCTAAACATAAATCCAAGTGCTACCTTGAGCCCTTTAGACAAACTTTAATTTTTACTCTTTGAATGCTCTAAAACAATATCCCAAAAAGCTTTATTGATTGGTAAGCTCAATCTTTTCTTCAAACTAATCATACCCAAATCAAACGGTTTTGGTGTCGAGTTAACCGATAAAACTTTCACTTTGTTTTTCACCGGGCTTGTTTCTAACACCGGTAGAGGCACTGCACTCACACCACAACCTAAAGCTGTCATGCTTACAATGGCTTCGTGACCAGAGACATGCGTATAAATTTTAGGTTTAATTTTCATTTGTTTAAACCAGTCTTTTAACCTTTGCTGGGCTGGGCCTGATTCTGGCATAACAAAAGGTAATTGTTGCCATTGAGTTTTTTCACCGCTTAAAAACTTCGAAAAGTTGGTTTGTTGTTTCGGTGCTATTAATTTAAAAGGAACATGATGCAAGTGCTGAAAAATAAATTTATCACTCCACTTTGCTTGATCAACCGCAAAGGCAAAATCAACTTCTCGATTAATTACTTTTTGAGTGGCAAAAGCAACATCACCAGTTTCTAGTTTAATTTCAACTTTAGGGTAGCTCAGCCTAAAGGTTTCTATCAATTTAGGTAAATATAAATGTGCTGCGGTCACTGTACAGTAAATGGTTAAATCCCCAGTCAATTCTTGAGAGCTGGCATCAAACTCATTTTTTAATTGAGTCCACTGCTCTATCACCATTTCTGCAAACTCAACAAATCGGCTACCAGCTGGCGTTAATTGAACACTGCGATTATCTCTTTCAAAAAAAGATTGAGAAAACTCGGTTTCCAAGCTCTGAATTCTACGGCTCAAAGTTGAAGAGCTCATATGTAAGTCTTGAGCTGTTTGATTAAAGTGCAATTTTTGGCTTAAATGCAAAAAGGCTTGTAAGTCACTTAAATTCATAGGTGTTTCTTCCTCTAACTATTGAAGATATCAATTACTTATCAACAATCCCATATATTGCAACAATTTATACCAAATATATCAATTTACGCAATATTTTTTTGCTATATACTATTCCGCCTACACTCAAGATACTTTCCTATCACTCACTATTTGGGGATAAACCAATGGCAAATTACTTTAATAGTCTTAACTTAAGACAACAATTGGCACAATTAGGTGTCTGTCGTTTTATGACACGCGATGAATTTTCTAATGGCTGTGATTTTCTTAAAGGTAAGAAAATTGTCATCGTTGGTTGTGGTGCCCAGGGACTTAATCAAGGTCTTAACATGCGTGATTCAGGTCTCGATGTCTCCTATGCCTTGCGTCAGTCAGCCATTGATGAAAAACGCGATTCTTGGAAACGTGCCAGTGAGAATAGTTTTAGCGTTGATAATTTTGAAAACTTAATTCCCCAAGCCGATTTAGTTTATAACCTAACCCCAGATAAGCAACATTCAAAAGTAGTCGAAACTGTTATGCCGCTCATGAAAAAAGGTGCAACACTGGGTTATTCTCATGGTTTCAACATTGTTGAAGAAGGTCAGCAAATTCGCTCTGATATCACCGTTGTTATGTGTGCACCAAAATGCCCAGGAACCGAAGTTCGTGAAGAATACAAACGAGGCTTTGGCGTACCAACACTGATTGCTGTTCATCCAGAAAATGATCCACAAGGCCAAGGCTTTGATATTGCGAAAGCTTTAGCATCAGCAACCGGTGGTGACAGAGCAGGGGTTCTCGCTTCGTCATTTGTTGCTGAAGTTAAATCCGATCTTATGGGTGAGCAAACCATTCTTTGCGGTATGTTGCAAACCGTTTGTATTTTAGGGCATGAAAAAATGATCGAAAATGGCATTGATTCCGCTTACGCTGGCAAACTGTTACAACAAGGTGTTGAGACAGTTACCGAAGCACTTAAGATTGGTGGTATCACACATATGATGGACAGACTATCTAACCCAGCAAAAATTAGAGCGTTTGAACTAGCTGAAGAAATCAAAACATTAACTCGTCCACTTTTTGCTAAACATATGGATGATGTTATTTCTGGTGACTTCTCAAGCGGCATGATGCAAGACTGGGCCAATGATGATAAAAACTTGCTGACATGGCGCGAAGAAACCAGCCACACCAGCTTTGAAAAATCACCAGAAAGCAATCACGATATTGATGAGCAAACTTATTTTGATCAAGGTATCTTCTTAGTTTCAATGATTAAAGCCGGTGTTGAGTTAGCCTTTGAACTCATGGTTGAAGCAGGTATTTTGCCTGAGTCAGCTTACTACGAGTCATTACATGAAACACCACTAATTGCCAACACTATTGCACGCAAACGTCTTTATGAAATGAATGTGGTTATTTCTGATACGGCTGAATATGGTAACTATTTATTTGCGAATAAAGCCGTTCCATTACTCAAAGAAAAACTGATGTCTTCAATCACCTTAGAAGATATTGGTGCCGGGCTTGAAGTAAAATCTATGTCAACCGATAACACAAAACTCGTTACTATGAATGAAGCTATTCGTAACCATCCAGTTGAAGTCATTGGTAAAACTTTACGCTCTTACATGACAGCTATGCAACAAATCATTAAATAGTTTTTTTGTTTTAAAAAAGCCCCGATGATTGTTGGGGTTATTTTTTTTAAAATTTTAAGAATGTTTATATTCCGTCATCCTATGGCTTGACCATGGGATCTAGAAAAAATATGACCTTCCTGGATACCGCTATCAAGTAGCGGTATGACGAATTCCTTCTTACATTTGCTCCCTGCTTAGCACACTTTAAATTGCTCCTGTCACCATTTGCAAACTTAGGATCTTAAGAGCTTAAAGAAAAATCCTACTCTATAATTATCAAAGTTCAAGGTGATGGTTAGTGTTTCTTCAAATTTTCACAATGTTTATATCCCGTCATCCTATGGCTTGACCATGGGATCTAGAAAAAATATGACCTTCCTGGATA
>CAYPMT010000076.1:0-4394 GCA_964411875.1 uncultured Kangiellaceae bacterium | reverse complement strand
CCGTCATCCTATGGCTTGACCATGGGATCTAGAAAAAATATGACCTTCCTGGATACCGCTATCAAGTAGCGGTATGACGAATTCCTTCTTACATTTGCTCCCTGCTTAGCACACTTTAAATTGCTCCTGTCACCATTTGCAAACTTAGGATCTTAAGAGCTTAAAGAAAAATCCTACTCTATAATTATCAAAGTTCAAGGTGATGGTTAGTGTTTCTTCAAATTTTCACAATGTTTATATCCCGTCATCCTATGGCTTGACCATGGGATCCAGAAAAAATATGACCTTCCTGGATACCGCTATCAAGTAGCGGTATGACGAGTTCCTTTTTACATTATAATTATCAAGGTTCAAGGTAATCGTTAGTGTTTCTTCAAATTTTCAGAAAAAAGACTCAATCAATAAGTGCACAGCGCCAGCGCTAAAAGTGTTTTTGCCTTCTTTTTTCACTTTGGAAAAAAGAAGGTTGCACGCAAGCGAAGCGGTGCGAAAAAAATGAAATAAATTAAAAAGCTACTCTAGCTTTTAAAAAGCTCATCACTCCCTGCCCCACAAGCAATAATCGATCTCATCATTTTTTCTACACTAATCTCTGGATAAAAAGTCACTAACTTTTTTGGAACGTGATAAATATTACCTGAAGTTGGGTTTGGGCCTGTCGGCATAAAAATGGTCACTGTCCCATCTTGATGCCTTGATGTAACAATAGCTGTTACTGTAGTTTCACAATTCTCACCAAACAGTTTCACTCTAACAACTTCTCCTTTGCTAAAAGGCGAAGATTCTTTATCACCAAAAAACTGACCAACGATTTCTTTAATCAGTCGATAACCTGGGGCTAGTTTTACGAGATAATGATCAAAACGATTATGCAACCAACGACCTATACTCGTCGACACCATTCCACCAATAATAAAGCAAGAAAAAAGGATTAATAAAATAACCACAATATCTGCAACTAACTCAGGCACATGATAATGATTACTCATATAACTGGTCATGGGTTGGATTAGATCTGTCACAAAATAAAATGCCCAACGAAAAACCATGGCTAAAATAGCGATGGGGAGTAGAACAACAACGCCACCAAGTAGTGCTTTACGGATAAAAAATTTCAACTTATTCATGTGATGCCTTTTATCACTCTTTGTTTACACATATAACGCTAGTCAACGCCAATTATTGCAAAATAGCCTAATCTTTTGAATAACAGCAAACTCTATTGCGGCCAGATTCTTTTGCCTGATAAAGCGCTTGATCCGCTTGGTTAATTAATTCATTAGGTCTGATTGTTGTTTTAGGTATTAAGCATGCAACACCAATGCTAATCGTAATGTTGATTTTTAAATCATCGTAAATAAAACTCTTTTGTTCTATCTGTTGGCGAATTAACTCTGCTACTTGCCTAGCTTCATTAAGTGATGTGTTCGTTAACAATACAACAAACTCCTCTCCACCGAAGCGAGCGACTAAATCTGTTTTTCTTTTCGCTACATGACGAATAATATTAGCAACATCAGTTAAACATTGGTCACCTATTAAATGGCCATGATTGTCATTAATTAATTTAAAATGATCAATGTCGAGCAACAATAAAGACTTTTTTGTTTTATTTCTTAACCCTAAATTCCACTGAAAATTAAAGTTAGTATTAAAGTAACCGCGATTGTAAATTTTCGTCAAGGGATCAATTTGACTACGTCTTTCAATTGCCAAACCTTCTGATTCAAGTTGCATTTCAACTTTATAGCTTCTAATGTAATCCCTACTAAATAATCGAACAATAACTAAAATAAATAAAAAATAACTCGCATATATGATCGCCTGTGGATAATCGAGCTTTAGTATTAATATAAGTATCCAAGGTATAAAAATAATGGTGCTATAAATAACCGAAACCCAAAAGCGGGGCAATAAACAATAAATACTCATAGTTGATAGACCAATTATAATTGGCACTAATAGGTGAGAGATTAATTTTAAACTAGGCATATAAATTGAAAGAACTAAAATAGCTGCTAACATGCCTGCTTGAAGAAAATAGAGTGTTAAAAAAACAACAAACCAAATTTTTCTTGAAAGCAAATATAAAAAATGGCTACGAAAATGATGCAGCCACTGTAAAAAGCTAGTCACAGAAAAGCTAGCCAAAAACCCCCAAAAAATTATTGGTTGTATCTTATGTAAATCAGCTAATAAAAAAATTAATAATAGAAAAAATGGATAACTTGCAGATACCCAAATACTTCGGTTATTCAAATCAAAATCCATTTTACGATTAGCATGATTTAACCGTTCATTAATTTCATCAAGCCCTTTATTCATTATAAAAATAGACCATTAAGCTTAAAACCTAACATATTACTCATACCTAACCATACTAAATAGTAACCACCCTTAAACAATCGCTGTAGTTTAAATAATTATGCCTACTAAAAACCAGTATTATCGCTCATTTTAAGTCTCTACACTTGAGCCCTAGACAACAAAACCAACTCAATCATTAGGTTTAATACCATTGATTAACCTCTTAAATAACGACTAAACTCTGATTAAATGGCCGAAACTACTTGTTTAAACCCAAAAATCTCAAAGAAATCAGTTCACAATTCTATAATTTGTGTTAATAATTAACAGAATCTATGCTTAATTTAGTTTAATATTTAATTTAAGTGCTGCCGGAATACTAGAGACCTTTATTAAAATGCCACAAATGAGTAGCTTACAATCTTTAGATTTAATACTTGAGGATGTATCAGCTGAGATCAATTTGTCCATTAACTCACTTGAGCAATATCGTCACTCATCAGATAAAGCTCAATCAATGGAAAAATGCCTATCACACTTAAATAAATTAAAAGGTGTGTTCACCATTTTAGAAATGCAAGGCGCTCTTCGACTCATTACAGAGTGTATTGCTGTGGTTAGTCGGCTAACTCAATATGATCAAACATCACAAACTCGTCTCCTAGAAGCACTCTCTACTGTACTTGCAAGACTAATGCGGTATAACGAATATATTAATCAAAAACCCTTTGATTTACCTCAACTTTTATTACCTGCGATTAATTTTTTAAGAAGTCGTACTGGCTCACCCGAGCTTGGCGAATCTATCTTTTTTAATTGCCAGCATCATCTAGCCAGACCGAATAAAGAAGCAGCCATTATTACCACGGAAGAAATCGCTGGTCAATCAAGGTACATTCGTCAAATGTATCAAATTGGTTTAATCGAAGTACTACGCAAAACCAATCTATCCGGTGGTTTAAGGATGATGAAAAAAGCGATGGCCAAGCTAGATGACCAATGCATCCGCGCTCATAGCCCTAACTTATGGTGGGTTGCTCAAGGCATGCTTGAAGCTTTTATCTCAGAGGATTTAACTTTGAGTCAAACAAGATTCAAGCTTTTTTCACGCTTAGACAAGCAAATTCGTGATATTGAAAACAAATCCAACAATTCTATCAGTGATAATAAATTAGAAATTAATTTACTGACCAAAGAAATTATCTATTTAGTCTGGATTAGTGGAACTGAAACGCCAACCATCTCTGCTATATTTAAACATTTAAATATCGAAAAACCTGAGTTTAACGATGAGCTTTTGAAAAAAGAAGCCGAAGACTTAAGAGGCCCCAGTGATCAAGATTATCAGTCACTATCAAAAGCCTTATCAGAAGAAGTGAGTAGTATCGAACTTAGTTTGAATCAGTACTTTACCGATGCCAATGACTCAACTAGCCTCGATGCTATTTTGAAAAAAATGCTAAACCTTAAAAATTTACTCAATATACTTAAAGTTGATGACCAAATTGTTCGACTTAATGTCGCTATTGATATTGTTCAAAAGGCCCAAGATGCTGGTCAAAACCTCGAAGAAAAAGATGCCAATATTTTAATGATTATTATCGAGAGTTTAAAAAATGCTGTTGATCAATACGAGCTTGCGAAATACTCAGGTGGAAAGTCATTACGCCGAGAAAAACTTTCTAAGACACAGCTAGAAGTTAATGAACAAACTCATCAGCTGATTACTTCACTTATCCAAAAATTTTCTGAGTTTAGTGTTAATAGGAAAAAACAACTGCTACTTAAAGGCATGGACACACAACTCGGTGAAATTATGCATGGCTTTGAACAGCTCAATATTATTGATATGCTTCCCATTATTGATGGCTGCCAATCGTTCGTCACTAATTATTTAGTTAAGCATCCCCATAGCATCAGTGATCAAGCCATTGATTTGTTTGCTGATATTATCGGCAGCTTAGAGTTTTACTTAGAAACGTTAAAAAACACATCAAAACCTAGCCCAAGGATTATTGAATTCGCCGAAAACAGTCTCACCGAGTTAAATCAATCCACGGAAAATAGCGTTCAATGGCAAGAGTCTT
>CAYPMT010000075.1:0-12648 GCA_964411875.1 uncultured Kangiellaceae bacterium | reverse complement strand
AAAAAAACCATGACGCTTATGTCAAAAATTATGACTTCGACGGTTTATTATATTTAATATTAAACCAAATAGTCATAATTTGAGGCAAACTAAAGGCTAATTATCTTAGCTCAGATTTAATGTCTTCTATTTAAAAATAGGCAGGGTATGACTCAATATGATGAGTCTTTTTTCGCCTAGCTGATTTCAATTATTGGGGTGTATAAAGTTAATCGGTAAATGCCCTGTTTTCACAAAAATCATAGCTCCGTCTTCTTTAGTAAAGGGTGTATGTTGACTTAAATGTGGTGAACGTAGCCACGAGCCTTTTGAATATTTCCCATGTTCATCGTAAAAGGTACCCTTGATTACAAAAATTTCTTCACCTCCCCAATGTTTATGTAAGTTAAATTGCGTGTATGGCTCCCATTTTACCAGCGCAATATTTTCAGTTTTAAAGCTATGTAGAGGCATAACGCTTAAACCATTAACCATGCCTGGGTGCCATTCGGCATTATTGGTATCGATGATTTTTGCTTCCGTGTCTTGTGTGGAAAATTGATGAAGTTTCACAAAAATTGTACAGCCTTCCTTGCCGATTTTGGGTGTATGCGCCGTTCCAATGGGGCTGCGAACATAGCTTCCTGCTGGATAATCTTGATGTTCATCAGTAAAGATACCCTCTAATACTAAAAACTCTTCACCGCCATCATGTATATGTGCAGAAAACTGGCTATTAGGCGCATAACGAACAAGAGAGGTGGCTCGGGCAACTTCATCGCCAATCCGATCGAGCATCATGCGCTCTACTCCAAGCATAGGAGAGTCTACCCATTTATAGTTTTCGGGCCTGATAACAATGCGTTTATTAAAGTTGGCATTAACTTCCATAGTTACATTTTCATGTTGAGTTTATTTACAGATAAAGACTGCGTCTTATTTTTTAAAGCCAGTCTTTATCGTAAAATTAAATAATTTAATGTGCTTCGTAAATACGAACTTCCGGTTCAGCCTGTAATAATGGGCCAAGCTCTTTCACCACATCCTTATTGAAAAGTGATGTTTTTAAATAAGCTTTAGCTTGGGCTGTTGTATCAAAACCGTGTAGCACTTGTACATCATCTTCACGAACCAATAATTCTTTAGAGTTTGCTCCCGCGACTTTCATTAAGAAAGGTTGTTTGTACTTTGTGTATACAGCTGCTGCTGCTGGTCTATCACTTTGATTAATTTGGAGAGTAATTTCTAGATAGCTTTTTGCTGAAGCTAGCGAAGGTATGGATAAAATGGTTGTCATAGTGAGGATAGATATAAATCTAAATGATTTCATAGAAGATCTCCTGTGTAATTATGGTTTATTCGTAATTGAATGATTTAATTTTATCGTCCTCTTGATTTATAGACAAATTTTTATTATAAATATTATTTATAGGTATATCGTATAAATAAAATGAACATTAGACAACTTAAATTTGTTGAAACTCTTGCCCGCACGCATTCCTTTACGGTTGCTGCGAATGAGTGTTGTGTGACCCAGCCAACATTATCAAATGCTGTTGCTCAATTAGAAGATGAGCTGGGGGAAAAGCTTTTTATACGATCAACTCGAACTGTAAAGCCTACTGAATTCGCACAGCATCTTTTGCCTCACATCATGAATTTATTGGAGGCTGAAAACTCGCTGTTGCTTGAAGCGGAAAGTTTTCTTAAGCCTGAAAAACAATTAATCCGTATTGGTACATCGCCACTGATCAATTCTTATGTGATGAATGCGGTGTTAGAGGCATTTCGCAATATGTACCCAGATGTTGAAGTTGTTCTACGTGAAGGTAATATGAAAAACCTGCATCATGCTTTAGAAAGTGGCTTACTTGATTTTGTGTTTGGTATTGCCGATCCGAAGGGTAAAAAATTTAGTAAAACTTTTTTATATGAAGAACCATTGCTTTACTTGTCACGAAGCAGATCTAATACATTGAATGAGCATAACAAAATTGAGTTCAAAGATATTAGTCATGACGTGTTTATTATGGTTCCCGATGCTTGCGGACTAGCACGAACAACACGCGATTTGTTTAAACGACAAAGAAAAAAACTGAATGAGTATAGTGGCCAAGCGATGAGCTATCAGGTTCTGGCAGAATGGGCAGAGCTTGGAATTGGCTCGGCTATTATTCCACAATCAAAAATAAGCAAGAAAAGGCAAGCAGCCTATACAATAACTGATAAATCAGGAAACAATATTCAAATTGCATATCAAGCCTTTTGGGCAAAAGCATCGGAAAAGAAACCGCATTTATCTGCATTTATTACACATTTGAAATCGGTTACTCCGCAAATTATTGATGGGCTGGCATAGGAAGCTTAAGGGAGTGTTCTTCATACTGCCAGATGGATGCAGGCGATAAACTTGAATTACGGCTAACTTAACGAACCCATCGTTTAGGATTAAAGGGTTTGCCTTTATGACGTAATTCAAAATAAAGCGCAGTTTCCTGCCGGCCGCCACTTTGTCCAATAATAGCAATAATTTCATTAGCTTCAATCCAGTCACCAACTTGTTTGTAGAGCGCTTGGTTGTATCCATAAAGACTCATATAGCCTTTGCCGTGATCAACAATGAGTAATAAACCAAAACCGCGCAACCAGTCAGCATAAACTACACGACCATAATGAATCGCTTTTACTGGGTCGCCTTCTTTTGCTTTAATAACAACACCATTGCTTTTTAAACCAGCAGCTAATCGTGAGCCATACTTTTGAATCTGTTTGCCTTTAGCTGGCCAGTTTAACTTTCCTTTTAAATGTTTAATCCCTTCCATTGGTTGAGAAAAATCAATGTTATCAATTGTTTTTTGAACAGACTCAATGAGTTTTTCTAATTCTTTTTGATTAATTTCTAGCTCTTCTAATTTTTTATTATCGGTATTAATTTCTTGAGTTAATTCAATGATAATAGCTTTTCTTTCATCTTTTAGTTGGATTAAACGCTGAGTATCTTTTTGCTTGCTTTCTTTAAGTAAATTAAGGTCATTAATTTCTTTGTTGATTGATTGTTCAATCGTTTTTAATCGTTCAAGCGTTTCTTGTAATTCCACAACTTTTTCTGTTCGAGCTTTGTTTATATAGCTGTAATAAACTAGTGTTCTGCCTAATTCTTCAGGGTCTTCTTGATTGAGTAGTAACTTAAGATACTCTTGTTTGCCATTGATATAAGCTGATTTGAGTTGTTGAGCAATAGCTCTTTTTTGAGTGAATTTATTATTTTCTAGTTTTACTTTTTGTCGTTTAAGTTTAACAAGCTCTGCAGATTTTTCTTTTAGTTGACGAATAGTTGAATTAAGTATTTTGGTTGCTGTAGCAATTTGTTTTTCTGTCGCATTGAGTTGAGCATTTTCTTTGCTTTGCTGTTTAAGCTTTTTTTGTAAGTGCTGTTGTAGTTTTTTGATTTCTTTCTTGAGTGTGTTTAATTCTTTTTCTTGGATGTCTTTAGTTTCGGAAAAGGCATTAGTTGGTAGTAAGCTAATGCCAATTAAAGTAATACAAAAAAGAAAAGCAGTGAATTTCAATAGATGTCCTTTGCTCGCTTAAAATAATTAACTTAAATCCATTAATGGCGTGCCAGTCATCTCTTTAGGAATAGGCAAACCAGCAATGCTAAGCAAGCTTGGTGCAACGTCTGACAAAACGCCATTTTCTTTAGTGGGTTTTGCAGGACGACCGAAATAAATAAAAGGGACTAAGAAATTAGTATGCGCCGTGTGTGGTTGACCAGTTGTATGGTCACTCATTTTTTCTGCATTACCGTGGTCAGCGGTTATCATCGCTTCGCCGCCGGTTTTTTCTAATACACTGAGAATTTTACCCAAACATTCATCTAAACAACTAATCGCTTTAACCGTTGCATCAAAATTTCCGGTGTGACCAACCATATCGGGGTTAGCAAAATTACAAATAATAAAATCATATTTGTTTGATTCAATTGCAGCGATAAACTTATCAGTCAATAGTGGTGCGTTCATTTCGGGCTGTAAATCATAGGTGGCAACTTTGGGGCTAGGGATGAGTTCACGATCTTCTCCATCAAAAGGTTGCTCAACACCACCGTTAAAAAAGAAAGTGACATGCGCATACTTTTCTGTTTCGGCAATACGTAATTGAGTTTTACCTAAATCTTGTAAATGTTCTCCGAGAACTTTGGGTAAAGTCATTGGCGTATAAGCACAGGGGGTTTGAATATCCGCGGCATATTGGGTGAGCATCACAAAGTTAGTTGGTATATATTCACGTTTAAAACCAGAGAAGTCTTGCTCAACAAATGCACGCGTTATTTCTCGTGCTCTGTCGGCACGGTAGTTCATAAAGATGACACTATCGCCTGATTCTATTGGTGCGCTTTCACCAATAATGGTTGGTTTAACAAATTCATCATATTCGTTACGAGCGTAAGACTCTGCTAATCCTTGCTCAGCCGTTGCCGCGCTATATTCAGATTTACCACTCATCATGGTCTGATAACTTTGCTCAACACGTTCCCAGCGTTGGTCGCGATCCATGGCATAATAACGGCCGCTTAATGTTGCGATACGTCCTTTGCCTAAATCACTTAATAAACCTTCAATTTGTTTTATATATTGAGTGGCGCTTTGTGGTGGTGTGTCTCTACCATCAAGAAAAGCATGTAAATAAAGTTTAGTAATGCCTTTGCTAGCGGCCAAACTGAGCATCGCTTTAATGTGGTCAATATGGCTATGTACGCCACCATCCGAAAGTAGTCCCATAATATGCAAAGCGCTGTTATTATCCAGTGATTGCTGAATGGCATTAAGAATAACCTGATTTTGTTGAAACTCGCCGGTTTCAATGGCTTTGCTAATACGGCTAAAATCTTGATAAACCACACGTCCCGAGCCAAGATTTAAATGGCCGACTTCAGAATTACCCATTTGTTGGTCTGGCAAGCCGACATCTTCGCCTGAGCCAGAAATTAGTGTGTGAGGATAATTTTGCCAAAGGTTATCAAATACTGGTGTATCAGCAGCCATAATAGCATTCGATTCGGCTGATTCACTGTGGCCCCAGCCGTCCATAATAATAAGTGCGATAGGTCTTTTTTGCATTAGATTACTAATTAAACCGCTCAATTAATTGGTTAGTGGGCGAATTATACATGAATTTTTTCACTAATTATTAATACATATTAACCTTTGTTGCTCTGACGATAGCTTGATCTAGACCTAGTATTTTCTGGCCATTGGAATAATTGATAGACTACTTCGTTTATATAGCACAAATAGTACTCTATTCGTTTAAATACGATTATAATTAGTTTCGTTTAGGATTTTTTATTTTATATATAAAGAGGAGAAGGTGATGACAGCTGAAATAATTGGATATGCAATTCTTTTTGGTATTATTGCGCTAGTTTTTATGGGGGCTAAAACTGTTCCTCAAGGTTTTGAGTATACGGTTGAGCGTTTTGGTAAGTTTACTAAGAGCTTAAGGCCTGGCTTTAACTGGATTACACCGGTTATCGAAAGCATTGGCGCTAGGGTTAATATGATGGAGCAAGTTTTAGATATTCCTGAACAGCAGGTTATTTCTCAAGATAATGCCACGGTGACTATTGATGCGGTTTGTTTTTACCAAATTGTTGACGCAGCTCAAGCAATGTATGAAGTTAATGATTTAGAGCGCGCTATGCAGAACTTGGTTATGACTAATATCCGTACGGTTTTAGGGTCGATGGATTTAGATGAAATGTTGTCTAAGCGTGATCAGATTAATGCGCGAATTCTTACGATTGTTGATGAAGCGACTAATCCCTGGGGTGTTAAAATCACCCGTATTGAAATTAAAGATATTTTGCCACCAAAGGATTTAGTTAATGCCATGGCTCAGCAAATGAAAGCAGAGCGAATTAAACGAGCACAAATTCTTGAAGCCGAAGGTGAAAAACAATCGGCTATTTTAAAAGCGGAAGGCTTAAAAGAAGCGGATATTCGTGAAGCTGAAGGTAAACGTCAAGCGGCTTTCCTAGAAGCTGAGGCAAGAGAAAGGGAAGCCCAAGCTGAGGCAGAAGCGACTAACATGGTATCTGAAGCTATTGCTAAAGGTGATATTCAAGCCATTAACTATTTTGTTTCACAAAAATATATTGAAGCATTAGGCGAGATTGCTAAAGGTGAGAGTTCGAAGATTGTAATGATGCCTTTAGAAGCGAGCTCAGTGATTGGTTCGATTGCTGGTATTGCAGAAATTGCTAAGGCAGCAGGTATCAAAGCGAGTTAACCATTTTGATACTTAACTATTGGAGGAAAGTGGTATGTTAGATAGTTTTTTATATTGGCATTGGATTGTTTTTGGTATTGGTTTATTGGTCATGGAGATGTTTGTGCCAGGTGCTATTTTCCTCTGGTTTGGTGCTGGTGCTTTATTAGTTGGAGGATTACTCTATTTTTTTCCAGAAATGCCTAGTGCATGGCAAGCTGTTATTTTTGCACTGTTTTCATTATCAGCATTATTTGTTTGGAAAAAATTAATGGCTACAAACCCTGAAGATAATACTGAGTCAGGTACTCTGAATCAAAGAGGCAAAGCGTTAATAGGTCGAAGAGTAGCTTTAGTTGAAGCGATTGAAAATGGTGTGGGTCGTGTACAAATTGATGATACTTTTTGGCGAGTTGAAGGTAACGATTTAGAACAAGGCACTTTAGTTGAAGTAACTGCGACTGATGGAGCAACTTTGAAGGTTAAGGCAGCAAGCTAGAAATTTTAGCTTGTTAACTCCCACCAATAAATTCAAACGAATGCTGAACAGTTTACTACAGAGCTAGATAAACTGTTCAGTTTCTTGAATCAAAAATCAACCAAAGTTTGGTTTGATTTTATTTAGCCTCTCTTGCAACTGAACTCTGCTTTCCGGTTCAACAGCACCTATCGCATACCAGTCTAAAAGTAGTGTTTGAATTTTTTCATTTCTTTCTGCTTTGCTATTAGGTGTCTGAATGCCTTGTTGCAAGCAGTCGAGTTGATATTGCATACGTTGATCTTTGTAGTCCGCAGGACTGTCAATATCGGCGAGTACTTCAAGTTGAATGGCTAGCTTCTTAAGTTTTTCTTGATTGGTTTTTGACTCATCTAAAAGTTTATCTTTATCTTCTGTTTTAATGGTTTTATCCAGCCGCTTTTCAAAAATAGATTTAATACTTTTGGGTATATCATTTAGAGCATCTAAATTTTGTTGCAGTGAATTAATATCACAAGATTTATCATTAAAAAATAGTTTTTCTGCTTGTATGCATATTTCCGCAGCTTGAGAAATAGCTTCTTGTTTTTGTATTACTTTTCTTTGCTGGGCATTATCAATGCTTTGCTCATAAACTTGACATGCTTTTCTAAATTTGTTTTTGAGTGTCTTCTGTTTATGTTCAGCTAATGTTTCAACTTTTTCATGGAATTCTTGTTTAAGCTCATTATAACTTTGAGCAGTTTTAAGCAGCTCATTATCTTGAGAGTTAGATAGTTCTTTTATTTTTTCAATTAAATTCGAAACTTGAGTAACTTCAGCTTGCAGTTTTTGCTTTTCTTCATCACGCTGTTGGTTACGTTTGGCGAATATTTTATCACAAGCTTCTCGAAACAACTGCCATTGTTCTTTATCAGCTTTATAATAAGTCAGCCCGGCTTGTTTCCACTGCTTCTGTAAGAAAAGAATTTTATTGATAGACTTTTCTAGGTCATCCATTGATTCGGCTTCAACCGCTTTAGCAACAAGGTCTTTACGAGTTTGTAAATTAACCTCTCTTTCTTCATCTAACTTTTGTCGAATTTGAGCGACAATTTGATCAAAGCGTTTTTGGATAGCTTGTTTTTCATTAGCGGGAACGGGCTGGTTAGTTTGCCATTCTTGTTTTGCAGCCTGCTCAATCTTAACCACATCTTTCCAATCAATATCATCCCAGTCTGTTGAGATGTAATAATTTTCCAACATGTCACAAGCATGCATACATTGTTTTAAATTATTAGCGCGCTGTTTATCTTTTTCAGAATAATAAGCCAAACAAGGCTCATAGGCTTTATCAGAAGCTTGTTTGAAACGACCCCAGAGTTCTTCGTCATGTTCAAAGCGTGATGATAATAAGTCTTTCCATTCTTGTTGAAGTCGTTTGACCTGTTCTGCTTGTTGGGTTGGTTTTAGTGGGTTATCCGCTAGCTTTTCCATGCGTTCACAAAGCGCTTGTTTTTTTGGTTTTGTAGCAAATTGATTCCAATCACTAAGTTCTTGCAAGTCATCGGCAATTGGTTCTATGCGGCTCTTTTCTTTTAAAGAAAAATATTCATCAAGCTGTTCAATTCGTTTATTGAGATAACCATAAAGTTTGTTGGCGGCAACTAAGTTACGTTTTTTAATCTCGTTTTTAAGGACAGCTGTTTTCTTATGAATATATTGGCACTCTGATTTTTGTTCACCATCAATCTTATTGAATAGTTTTTTTGCTTCATGTAAGTTATTCTCTAGCGTGAGTAGTTTTTCAGGTTTAGCAAAGTTATTGGGCCAATTAATCGCTTTGATAATTTCTTTTCTGTCATCAATATGATTTTTTAGAAGCAAATAACTTAGTTCTGAAAATCCTTTCTGGCCATCTTGATTATCTTGAGCTGTCATCTGCGAAAACTTTTCTTGAAGGTTTTTTTGAGATTGGTCATAAGCCAATAATGTTTTATTAAACTTATCGTGCTCTTGATTGTAAGCCGATAGTGGCGTAGTTATTTTCTTAAGTTTTTCCCAAAGAATATTATTAATATTAACAAACTGATTAAGCCCCTGATGATTATAAGCTTGACTGTTTTCTTGTAATGAATTGATAAAGCTGTTTAGATTATGACAAATAGACTGCTGTTCCTTTTTAGCTTGTTCTAGCTTATCATTGTTTGCTTGTTCTTCTTTGTGGCTAGCTATTGTCTTTTGGCATATTTGTAACGCTGCATTATAGTTTTCAAGAAAATTGGCTTTGATGTTATTCTGTTCAATTGAATTCCATTGCTCTTTGATTAACTCTAATTTTTCTTCATAATGGGTTTCATAATTCAGCCGAGCAAGCTTTTCAAGTGATTGGCATAGTTTTTTTAAGGATTCGCGAGTAATTTTTTCTTGGTTTTCTCTTTCTTTTTGTTGTTTAATTTTATTTCGAATAATTTTCAATACATTTTTATCCGTTATTTCTTTTTGTAGATTTTTTAATATTTCTTGGTTATCAATACTTTCTATGGCAAGGCTTCTTATTTTAGTATGCTTAGCATTTTTAATGATATTAATTAATATCTCTGATTCAATATCATCTTCAAGTAGCTTTATGCCAATTTCAGGAACCAGAGTATTTAATATTAAATCTTTCCTATCTTGTTGGTCAGTAATATAACTTAAGGCTTTTTCGACTTGAGTATCATCAATATTGAAGCCTAGCGGATTTGATAAGAATTGGATTAATTGTTGTTTAAAAGTTTCTGTCGATGCTTGAGCAACATTTTTAAAAAGAGGCTCAAGATCCTTTAATTTCTGAATGGCTGCAAATTGAACTTCAGCTGATTGGTCAGAGCGAGCTATCTGCTCAAGTATTTTATAGTCATCTTCTTTATCAATACTTAGCTCTGAAATGGCGTTTAATCGTACTGCGGTATCGCGGTGCTGCCATTTTGGTTTTATAAAGTGTTTAAACATATTAATGTTACTTCTTGTTATAGGCTCATGTTATTAACGCTATGCGTTTCAAACTGTAATCATTTGAAAGCTTTAGTCTGATTCATTAGTTCATGATTTTATAATATTCAATGCAGACTCACTAGTCCGAACTGTCTATTTATGTGTTATTAAGTAAAAAAACGATTATCACTAGTTTAAAGTTATCACATTTGAAGCATGGATTCGCTTATCTAGAGTGTGTATAATTCCTGGCCTTTAGATAATTATTTCAGATTTTACATTGGGTATTGTTTTAGTATGACTGACTTTTATGAGTTCTTAGCCAATAACTGGCTACTGACGACAGCCTGGACGATTGTTGCTGTTTTATTACTGAGTATACATTTTAGGTTAGTTGCTCAGGGGCCTCAATCAATAGGTTCTCAAATGTTAACCCATTATGTTAATCGAGAAGAGGGTGTTGTGGTCGATGTTCGCGGTCAGGCAGATTTTAACAAAGGACACATTCAAGGCGCGCTGAATATTCCGTTAAGTAAAATAAAAGATAGCGTTAAAGAGCTTGAAAAATATAAAAACAAACCCATGATTATGGTTTGTGCCAATGGCATTCAAGTGGCATCGGCGTGTCAAACATTAAAGAAAGAAGGCTTTAGTAAATTGCATAAACTGTCTGGTGGCATGACATCTTGGCAGGGTGATAACCTTCCTATTGTTAAATAAAATTAAATAGTAAATCTCTTTTTAATTAAATCATCACAAAGCGATGGATGGTGATTTATAAATAGAGTTTTTTGTAAATGATGTTATAGAGAGAAAAATTATGTCGAATGAAACTAATTCAGCTTATGATTCAGTAGATGAAAAGAATCCCCAGCAACATGAACAACAATTTATTATTCAAAAGATTTATATTAAAGATATTTCTTTTGAAGCACCTAATTTACCTGAGTTATTTAATGTTGAATATAAGCCTCAAGTAAAAATGGAAATGAATAGCAAGTCGCGAAGTCTTGGTAATGATCATTTTGAAGTTGTTATGAAAATTAATTTGAGTGCTGAGATAGAAGAGAAAACAGCTTTTTTAACAGAAGTTGAACAGGCGGGTTTATTTCTAATAAAAGGTTTTAATGATGAACAATTACAGCAATTGTTAGGTGCGGCAGGACCGGAATCACTTTATCCTTTTGTTCGAGAAACTATTGCTAGCTTAATTGGTAAAACAGGTTTTCCTGCTATTCAGCTTGCGCCAATTAATTTTATGGGACTTTATATGGAAAGGTTGCAGCAAGAGCAGGAAAAAACAGCTGGCGCTACAGCAACCTCTGAGACTATCCAGTAAAATTTTTAACCGCAATGTCTGATACTAAGCCCAAAAATATTAAGCAAGAAAAAATTGCTGTTCTCGGTGCTGGATCATTCGGTACAGCTCTGGCGATCCTTTTAGCTAAAAATGGCAACCCAACAAGTTTATGGGGAAGAGATAGCCAGCAGTTGGAGAGTATTCAAGAAAAAGGGATTAATCAAAAGTATTTACCGGATATCAAATTACCTAATTCGCTTTTAATTGAAAGTAATTTAGAGAAAGCATTGGATCAAGCAAAGGATATTCTTGTTGTTACACCTAGCCATACTTTTTCTGACTTATTAACTCGTATTAAACCCTTAATGGGAAAACAGAGTCGTTTAGTTTGGGCATGTAAAGGTTTAGAGCCTGAGACGAATGATTTTCTTCAGTACTGCGTGACAGATATATTGGGTGAAGAGTTTCCTAAAGCGGTTTTATCGGGACCGACTTTTGCACGAGAATTAGCTATGGGTATGCCAACAGCAATTACTTTAGCATCAGATGATATTGATTTTGCTATGGATTTAAGTGAAAGACTGGCTAATGAAACTTTTCGTGTTTATTTAAGTACTGATTTAAAAGGTGTGCAGTTAGCTGGTGCATTAAAAAATGTTATTGCTATTGGTACCGGTATTTCTGATGGACTGGGTTTTGGTTCAAATGCTCGCACTGCATTAATTACTCGTGGTTTAGCTGAAATGATGCGAATTGGTGAAAGGGTCGGCGGTTTTCAAGAAACTTATGTTGGTTTGTCTGGGCTTGGTGATTTAATTTTAACTTGTACCGATAATCAATCACGTAATCGTCGTTTCGGTTTAGCCTTAGGTAAAGGCGCATCCATGGAGCAGGCGATTGAACAAATTGGTCAAGTTGTTGAAGGTGTTCGTAATACCAAAGAGTTTTATCAATTAGCAAAAAAACACCGTGTTGATATGCCAATATGTCAGGCTATTTATTCCATTCTTTATGAAAATCAAGATCCTAAACAAGCTGCGCGTGACTTACTTTCACGAACACTAAAAGTGGAAGGTGAATAACTTGCTTTATCAAAGTAAGATTTTGCCTATTTTTCTTAAGGCAAACTTTAAGATAAATTGTCTTTAATTACCTGAAATTATGTTTCATATCGCTTTGTTTGAACCACAAATAGCGCCTAATACAGGTAATATTATGCGTCTAGTTGCTAATAATGGATGTAAGTTACATTTGATTGAGCCATTAGGTTTTGATTTGGATGAAAAAAAATTACGTCGAGCAGGACTTGATTATAGCGACCTAAATAATTTACAAAGTTATCCAAACTATCAACAGTTTGCCAAAGCTATGTCAGAGCATCGAATTATTGCTTGTACCACTAAAGGTACAAAAAATCATACTCAAATTAACTATCAAGAAAATGATGTTTTGCTTTTTGGTGCAGAGACTCATGGATTAGCGCGGGAAGTTATGGAAGGTATTGCACCTGAATTGAGAATAAGAATTCCTATGCAAGAAAATAATCGGAGTCTCAATTTATCTAACGCGGTTGCTATTATTAGTTATGAAGCTTGGCGACAGTTAGGCTTTAGCGGGGGAGAGTGATAACCTGAGCTATTTTTTGCTCAGGTGTTTTAGCAATTTA
>CAYPMT010000074.1:11874-12940 GCA_964411875.1 uncultured Kangiellaceae bacterium | reverse complement strand
ATAGTACTAAAATTAGTTAAATCAATTTCACTGGTTTCATATCGAACACCTAACTCTAATGATACTGACTCCGATAATTTATGCTGATAACTTAAAAAGAAATCAATTCTATTAGTTTCAGTGATTGCATCTAAATCAGGATCGTTTAAGTCAACGGCACTAAGAACTTCTTCATAAGATAAATCAGGTATATCATGAATGCTAGGTACTTCAGGATTTAATCGGTCATTTGTAACATCAAATGTTCGTCTAGTATCACCAAAAGCAAAGGCACCTAAAGAGTCGGTGGTTTCACGTCTGGCTTGAATTCCTGTGATTAACTTACTAACTTCACTTAATTCGAAGTCAAATCGTGTTTTAATATCGGTGTTGATCTGTTCTTCACGTTCACCTTGTAAATTCAAACCAGCTGGGCCAGATGGTGGTGAATAGACGAAAGAAATAGGATCAAAGCCACCCTCTATTTGTTGACCTGTACTTATAATGATGGTGTCAACTATAGCTCTTTGTCGAGCCACTTCGACTTCAAAATCAATGGTGTCAGAAAGGCTCTGTTCATAACTTAAAGCAATATCAAACTCTTCAATCGCGTTAATAAATTTAGAGCCGCTTAACATAGGATTATCTAGATCGATGGGGTCAAAAGTATCTGAAGATTGCTCAATAGATTTACTATTAGAAGAGCTATAGCGATCTGTATAGCGTAAAGTAGCACTCAACTCGGCGCCTGAATCAAGCTCATACCCCAGAGTACCATTAAAAGAAATATTTTCGTCACTAAATATATCCTCTGAATCGAATATAGTAGCAGAACCATCAGCGTCATAATAGCTAGTTGGAACGAAGGATTCGTCTTTGTCGATAGTGACATCTGTTGTATCTTGATAGCTTAAGCTTGCACTATAGACGATTGAATCAGTACTGCCGGAGTGAGCAATTGAGCTTAAAAAGGATGGTTCGCCATCTTGACTTCTTGCGGTTGTACGCCAGCTAGTTTGATCAACGCCGCCATCATCATTTAGAATAACATTAAGGGTTAAAGCAACACCTTGTCCATCGAGTTCGG